>JBKBSS010000024.1:0-11688 GCA_046291385.1 Emticicia sp.
TGAACTTCTATAAATACTTTGATAAAAATTATGCCAATCATGGTATTTTGCCCAAAATATGTGTCAAAAAAAGTTAAACATATTGTAAACAAAGTCTTTAGTTGTTTCTTGCTCACAAAACCACAACAACACATCAAAAAGTAATCTACTTTTTACTAACTTGCATTAGTTTTAGTCATCAATAAACCTATTTTTCTTCATTCCAATTATGAAACAAATTCTACGATGTTGGGTCGTGGCTCTGTCTGTTTTTCTATATCAGCAAGCCTTCGCCCAAGAAAAATCAATTAGCGGAACGGTTACCTCCTCAGAAGACGGCTCGGCAATGCCTGGTGTAAGTATTTCGGTAAAGGGTACATCGAAAGGTACGTCATCGGACGGCAACGGTAAATACAAAATCGCTGTTCCTCAGAATGCCACTTTGGTATTTAGTTTTCTCGGATTCGAGACACAAAGCGTAAAAGTTGGTAATCAGACAACAATCGACTTGGTCTTAGAATCTTCTGCCGCAATGCTTGAAGAGGTAGTTACGACAGCTCAAGGTATCAAACAAGACCGTCGCTCGCTTGGATATTCTATTCAAGAAGTAAAAGGCGATGATGTTGCCGAAACCCAGCGTTCAAACTTTATGACAGCCTTGCAAGGGCGTGCCGCAGGTTTGAGCATGACCTCGACAAGTGGTCAGCCAGGTGCTTCGGTACAAATTCAGTTGCGTGGAGTAACTTCTATTGGTGGAAGTAACAGTCCACTTTTTGTGGTTGATGGTTTACCGCTTGATAACCGAACTTTCGGTCAAGGTGCATTGGTAAGCGATGGCCCAAACCGTGGAAATGACTACATGAACCGTGCGGGCGAAATCAACCCACAAGACATCGAAACTATCACTATTTTGAGAGGCCCAGAAGCAGCGGCTCTCTACGGTCAAGATGGAGCTTCGGGTGCAATCTTGATTACGACAAAAAAAGCAAAAAAAGGTCGTCCAAAAATTGATTATAATAACTCGTTTGGCTTTTCGCAAGTATATCGCACACTCGAAACACAGCAAGTGTATGGTCGTGGTTTCAATGGCTCGCCTTCGGCAACTGCTTTATCTTTCTTTGGACCCAAATATGGTACAGAAGCTACTATTTATAATAATTTAGATAATTTCTACCAAACGGGTAAAACTCAAATTCATAATTTGGGAGTGCAAGGCGGAACTGATGCCGTTAAGTATCGTTTTTCTACTACTTATACCAATCAAGGAGGAATTGTACCGACAACTAAATATGAGCGTTTATCAATGATGCTTAAAGGGGATGCCGATATTAGTCCGAAATTAGATATTTCGACCTCTATTCAGTTCTTGAAGTCGCTCAACGTAAAGCCTATTCGTAGTGATGGTGGTTTTTATATTGGTTTATTGGCTTGGCCTGCCAATGATGATATTACAAATTGGCAAAATGCGGATGGAACTCGTCGTCGTTTAATTTCTGACTCTGGCGAGCTTGATAATCCATTGTTTAACTTAAACCGTAACAAAAACCAAGACCGTTCTACTCGTACAATTGGTCGTTTTGAATTGAATTATAAGCCAACTTCTTGGTTGAAATTTACAGGGCGTTTCGGTCCAGAGTTTTATTCAACATTGGGTAATTTCTTCATAAATCCAGAATCTAACTTAGGTATCGGCCGCCGAGGCGTTGTTGATAATTATGCAGAAAATGGTCAATTAATTACCAGTAATTTAATAGGCTCGGTAAATAAGCAATTTGGAAAGTTTAAATTTTCAACCCAAGTTGGAGGAGATATTTATGATAGCAGATACGAAGTAAATGCTTCTTATGGTGAGAAATTATATATTTCTGACTTTAATAGTATCAATAATACTGACCCAACTACGCAACGTGCCAAACTGACACTTATTCAGCAACGCCGTATGGGTGTGTTTGCTCAAATGATGTGGAGCTACAATAATTTACTGAGCATAACAGCCACAGCAAGAAACGACTGGTCTTCTACCCTTCCAAAGGCCAATAATACGTACTTCTACCCTTCGATAAATACAGCGTTTGAGTTTACGCAGCTCCCTGCATTTAAAGATATTCAATGGCTTACTTCTGGTAAAATAAGAGCTTCTTATGCCGAAGTTGGTAAAGATGCACCACCATATAAAGTATTATCAAGCCTTACGCCACAAACAACAACAGGTGGAGGTTTTGCTTATGGCTTTTTTGGTGGTAACGAAAACCTTACGCCAGAAAAAGGTAAAAGTTTTGAAGTTGGTGCAGAGTTAGCATTCGTCCAAAACCGTTTTGGAATCAATGCTTCTTACTACCAACAAAACCGTTTTGCACAAATAGTTACGCAACGTTTGAGCTACGGAACAGGCTTTATTTTTGGTTTGTTGAATGGTGGTGATTTTTATAATAAAGGTACAGAAGTTGAAATTCGTGCCAATGCAATCAAGAAAACTGACTTTAACTGGGATATTCTATTCAACTTTACGAAACTCAAAACCGATGTAAAAAACCTTCCTGCGGGTGTTCCTGAATACTACAATTCAGATACTTGGTTGTTTGGTAATGCTCGTGCGAGTGCTTTTGTTGGCGATTTAGGCAACTATTTCCGCAATATGAACCTTGATTATAACCAACGTGGTGCAGGAAGTGCAATGGCAATTGGCGGATATAGCTATTTGAGAAACCCCAAAGGAGATATTTTGATAAACCCAACATCTGGTTTACCAATCATCAATGCGAACTTCTTGCCAATTGGCGATAGAACACCCGATTTTACGATTGGTTTGACTAATAAGTTCAGCTACAAAAACCTCAATTTATCTTTCTTGCTTGATATTCGCAAAGGTGGCGATGTATTTAATGGAAACGCATTTTATATGTTCAGAACAGGTTTGAGCAATAAATTCTTAGACCGTGAAACGCCTGTTGTATTTAAAGGCGTATTGAGAGATGGACTTGAAAACTCTGACGCTCCTACAACTAATACGATTCAAGTTTCACCATTATATCGTTCGGATTTCTTTACTTCGCTTCCTGAGTCTGAATTTGTTGAAAAAGACATCAATTGGTTAAGAATGAGAGATATTACATTGGCTTATACATTCCCTGATAGAATCTTAAAACCACTTAAAGTTTTCCGTTCGGTGGGTATATTCGTAACAGGCACTGACCTATTTTTGCTAACCAACTATACAGGTGCTGACCCTAACGTAAACGGTACTACCGCTACTTCGGGTGGTGCTGGTGCTGGTGGTTTCGACTATGGTACTTTGGCTATGCCTCGTAATATCACGTTTGGTATCAGAGCAGGGTTTTAATTAAGGTTTATCTGAAAAATTTAAGTTTTAGACAAAATGAAAAAAATAAAAATACTCGCTCTACTTTTTCTAAGCCTTTGCTTAGGTAGTTGCGAAAAATACCTCGACATCAATCAAGACCCAAGTAACCCACAGGTTGCTGAAGGGCATGTACTTTTACCTGCTTTACTTCAAAGTATGGTGCGTGGCGAAGCTTTCGATTCTCGTTACATTGGTCAATACATTCAAAACTGGCATGCTTCGGCGGCTGGGAACGCTTGGGACAGACACGGATATGCCGCAGGAAGTGATGCCTCTGGTGAAAAATGGAGACAACATTATTATGCTCTCGGTCAAAATCTATTGTTACAAATCAAAGACGGCGAAGAAAAAGGTAAATGGGATTATTCGGGCGTAGCAAAAGCTATTCAAGCATGGAGCTGGCAGTCAACGACCGATTATCACGGTGAAATGATTTTGAAAGAAATGTTTGAGCCAAATCGCTACGTTTTCAATTACGATACCCAAGAGGATGTCTATGCTGAAGTAGTGCGTGTTTCTAATGCTGCTCTTACAGACTTAGCTCGCACCGACGGAATAGTTTCAACAGCCTCTTTGTCTCGTGGTGATTTAGTGTATAAAGGCGACCGCACCAAGTGGATTAAGTTTGTTTATGGTGTTTTAGCTCGTAATGCCCACCATTTGAGCAATAAAAGTAGCTATAACCCTGATAAAGTTATTGAATACGTAGATAAATCATTGGCGAGCAATGCCGATAATTTTAATATTCCGCACGCAGGAACAAGCTCGACCGATGCTAACTTCTTTGGCCCAACTCGTAATAATATGGGAAGCTACCGTCAAAGTGCTTACATAGTTGCATTGCTCGACGGAACAGTTCTTAAAGCAAAAGACCCACGTTTGGCTCTTACGCTTGCCCCTTCGGTTGATGGTACTTACCGTGGCGTAAATACTACTTTTGGCGACCCTAATGCTGCCAATGTCAACACTCGTATTCCAACACTTTGGAATACTGTACCTGGCGTAACAGCCTTGACAGGCAAGTACATGTTCCAAGATAAAGTAGATTTTCCGCTTATGACTTACTCGGAGCTGCAATTTATCAAGGCAGAAGCTTTATTCAAAAAAGGTGATAGAGCAAAAGCTCTTGAAGCATATAAAAATGGTATCACAGCACACATGAGTTATGTTGGTGTGACTGCTAAAGACCAAACAGATTATTTGGCAAGTGCGGCTGTAATAAATGTGGCTGCCGACTTGAAACTTAGCGATATTATGACCCAAAAATATATTGCCCTTTGGGGAATCGGCTGTTTGGAGTCATGGGTTGATATGCGTCGTTATAATTATAGTAGTGATGTTTTCTTGGGCTTTACATTACCCGTAACTACACAATTATCGGCTGATAATAATGGAAAACCTGCTCAAAGAGTACGTCCAAGATACAATTCTGAGTACGTATGGAATCGTAATTCGCTCGACCTTATCGGTGGCAATAATAATGATTACCATACTTACGAGTTATGGTTCTCTAAAAAATAAATCTCTCATTGCTCTTTTACCTTTCGGGGTAAAAGAGTTTAATTATGTTTAAAATGAAGAAATACCTTTTATCAATAAGTTTGCTATTGACTCTCTTTTTGGGAAGTTGTGGCGATGAAAATAGCTTTCTAACCAACGTCATAACTACCGAGGGTGCGAAAGTAAAGTTCGTTCATGCCGCACCTGATGCTCCAGGTGTTGCGATTTTTGTAAACGACAAAAAAGTTTCGGGCGTGTTGACGGTTGCTCCCGCTACCCCAGGTATCGTAACCTATGGTGGTGTTTTTCCAGCACAAGATTATGCAAATTTATCGGCAGGAGCGGCCAAGGTTTCGGTTACAACTCCAACAGCCAATAATGTTGTAATTCTTTCGGGAGATGTAAATCTTGAATCGGGTAAATTCTATACGGTAATAGCTACGGGTTTAGCTCCGACCTATTCTCCGATTGTTGTTCAAGACAATTTACCAGAGGTTTCAGGTAATAAAGTTTTCTTTAGAGTTATCAACCTTGTCACAAATGCAGCTAATGCCGAAGTAACTATTTTAGGTTCACCTGCCGCAAGTGGTATTAAACCTAAAGAGGGTGGCGATAAGTTTATTGCTGTCGAATTACCGAACTATATAAGTGGTTCGGTAACAGTTCCAGTTGTTGTAAAACTCAATGGAACTTCAACCGCCACAACGGATGGTAGTATTACAGCTTCTCAAACAATAAGTTTCACTGGTGTTACGCCTGGAAGAAGTTATACTATTATTTCAAGAGGTTTGCTCGCTACACAAGCGAAAGATGCCACAGGAAAAATGGTAACAACGGCATCGAAATACGCAGCAGGTGCCACGACTTACACAAATCGTTAAAACAAATTACTATTACGCCGAAACGGCTGTCTTGAATAAATCGAGGCAGCCGTTTTTTATACGCACACTTTCAAAAAATCTTCAATGCTTAATTTTAGCATAATTTTTGTACTATTTACTGTTTTTCTTACATATTTTTAATCACAAGTGACTTTTTTCGCCTTTACGTAGATTACGTACCTCAAAAAAACACAAAAAAATATTGCAGTTTATTACAAAACAGTACATTTGCACACTTTTTATTAAATGTCAATCATTTATGAGTCAAAATCACAAAAACCTTGATAAGGTTACGGCCGCTGGATTGCTTATTACACTTGGTATTATTTTCGGTGACATCGGTACTTCTCCACTCTACGTAATGCAAGCCATTATTGGCAAAGAAATGATTGATGAAGAAATCGTTTTTGGTTCGCTCTCACTTATTTTTTGGACGCTTACGCTTCAAACAACGTTAAAGTACGTTGTCCTGATTTTACGAGCCGATAACAACGGTGAAGGGGGAATTTTTGCTCTTTATGCCCTCGTCAGAAGGCACGCAAAGTGGTTGGTTGTGCCTGCCATTGTTGGCGGAAGTGCTTTGCTCGCCGATGGAATTATTACGCCACCGATTTCGGTTTCGTCAGCTATCGAAGGTTTGAAATTGGTTTACCCCGAAATAAAAACCATCCCGATTATTATTACCATCATCACAATTTTATTCTTGGTGCAGGCTTTCGGCACAAATGTGGTTGGCAAGGCTTTTGGACCAATTATGTTTGTTTGGTTTTCGATGTTGGCGATTTTGGGTATTCGACAAATCGTTAAAGACCCTATCATATTGTCGGCCATTAATCCTTACCACGCTTATCGTTTGTTATTTTTTCACCACGATGGTTTTTGGTTATTGGGAGCCGTATTTTTGTGTACAACGGGGGCAGAAGCTCTCTACTCAGATTTGGGTCATTGCGGACGTGGAAATATCAGAATTAGCTGGATTTTTGTAAAAATATGCTTACTTCTCAATTATTTTGGACAGGGTGTATGGGCAATTTCGATGAAAGGACAACATTTGGATGGTCGTAAACCTTTTTTTCAATTAATGCCCGATTGGTTTTTGTTGATAGGAATTGGCATTGCTACAATGGCAACAATCATTGCCAGCCAAGCCCTAATTACGGGTTCTTACACGCTTATTTCGGAGGGAATTCGCCTTACTTTTTGGCCAAAAGTTCGCCTTAAATATCCATCTGACCATAAAGGTCAACTTTACATCAAAAGTATCAACTGGTTGCTTTGGGCTGGTTGTATTGGCGTGGTACTTTATTTCAAAGAATCGGCTAATATGGAAGCGGCTTATGGCTTGGCAATTACGCTTACGATGTTGATGACTACAATTTTGACAGGATATTATCTTTATATCCACCGTTTCAATAAAATCTGGATTATAGCATTTTTGGTAGTTTATGTGCTTATTGAAGGGGGATTTTTAGCAGCAAATATGCTAAAATTCACTCACGGTGGCTGGGTTTCGGTAGTGATAGCTTCGGTCATTGCGATGATTATGATTATTTGGTATCGTGCAAATATTATCAAAAATCGTTTGACTGAATTTGTAAAATTGGATAGGTACATGGAGGGCTTGAAAGAGTTGAGCGTGGATGAATCGGTACAGAAATACGCTACACACTTAGTTTATATGAGCAATGCCCACCGAGTTTCGGAGATAGAAACAAAGGTGATGTATTCGATTTTTGAAAAACGCCCTAAACGTGCTGACCTTTATTGGTTTATCCATGTTGATATTACCGATGAGCCTTATACAATGAAATATAAGGTCAATATCATTGAGCCTGACGACGTGATTAAGGTAACTTTCAAACTGGGTTTCAGGGTTGAACAAAAAATCAATCTTTATTTCAGAAAAGTCATCGAAGAAATGGTGAAACGCAAAGAAGTTGATATTAGAAGTAGGTATGAATCGCTACAAAAACAAAACGTAATCGGCGATTTCCGTTTTGTGGTTTTGGAACGCTATCTTTCTAACGAAAATAAACTTCCATTTTGGGAGCGTCTGACGATGGAAGCTTATTTCTTCATTAAAGGCTTCACGAATTCAGAAGATAAATGGTTTGGACTTGACACAAGCAATGTGAAAGTCGAAAAAGTACCGCTCATTCTTCGCCCAATTGATGATATTACTTTAGAAAGAGAAGAATAGAAATTAGTCAACAGACGATGGACAACAGTCCACGAGTAAAACAAAAATGGAGGTTCTTGCGAGCCTTCATTTTTTTTATTCGTTATTCAAACATTCCTTCAATTTTACTTCAAAAACCAACCAATCTAAATCATAATTGGCAATGAGTTCGATTCGGCTATCTCGGCGATAGGCAATATATTGCACCGAAAACTCTCGGTCAACGGCATTTATTAGCACCCAATCTTTGCCCGTTCGGAAAACGCCTTTGGCTCTATCAACGCCTTGAAGTGTACTAAAAAATTGACGAAGTTTGGGTAAACTAAAAACTTCTTCGGGCGAAAAAACCCAACCACAACTATACATTCCCAAACCTTTGCTTAGTTTTTTGATAGGTTTCCCAATTTCAGAAATTTCAAGCATTTCTTCTGCGTGGTGATGATGATGCTCGTGCGAATGTGCTTGCGGGAATTCAGCTTTTCTGCCTTTAAAAGGCTCAATATCAAGCCATTCTACATCTATTTCACCATTAGAAACTGTTTCTACCAAAAGTTTCGGTGGAAACAGAGATTTTGCCCAAAATTTAAATTTTTCGGCCAACTCCTCTCCTACCAAATCAGCTTTGTTAGCTACCAATACATCGGCCAAATTGATTTGGTCTTGGAACGTTTCGTGCGAACGCACATTGGCATCTGCCCACCGACGAGGGTCAACTAAGCAAATTGTTGCTCTGATTTCGAGAATATCTTTCAAATATTTACTTTGCAATAAATCTAAAATACTGGCTGGATGTCCCATGCCCGTTGGTTCAATCAAGATTCGGTCGGGCTTTTGGTTGCGTAAAATTGAAGTAAGCGTTACTTGCATTGGCACGTTTGCCGTGCAGCAAATACAACCACCTGCCACTTCTTTGATAACGAGTCCATCTTGTTCGTCAATGGCTGTGTGGTCAATCGAAACTGCCCCAAATTCGTTGATAATAATTGCCCAACGCTCATTAGTGGGTTTATTGGCTAAGATATGTTTGATGGCGGTAGTTTTGCCCACACCCAAAAAACCTGTGATGATATTTACTGGTATTTTCATGAAAAGCGAGGATTCTTATTTTGATACTGAATAAAGGAAGGCTTCGCTTTTAGCGAAGCCTTCCTTATAATAAAGCCTTTTGTATTTTAAAAAATCACTTTGCAGGAGTAATAACAATGTTTCTATACTCAATCGGGCCGTGGTCGCCTTGGAAGAAAATTGGGCCAGCCTCTCCTTCGTTGCTATCTAAAGCTCCGCCCGTTATTCCTGGAATTTCATTTTTGTAAATGATTGTTTTACCATTCAAAACAACCGTTACAACTCTTCCCACCAACGTAATATCGAAACTTTGCCACTCGCCTGCTGCTTTTGCTGGCATTTCGAGTGGAGCAATAAAACCATAAACTGCACCCAGTTGGTCTTTCAATGGCTCACGACCTTTGCTATCTGTTACTTGCACTTCGTAGCGACCTCTTAAATAAACTCCGCTATTGCTTTCTTCTGGATACTTGAATTCAACGTGTAATTTGAAATCATTGAATGTACGAACCGTTCGGAGATTAGCCCCCGATTTTGGACTTTTTAGCACACCTTTTTCTACAATCCATTGATTTTCAGCACCAACCGCTTGCCATCCATCAAGGTTTTTGCCATTGAAAAGTTTGATTGGCGTTCCCCAAACTGGCGTTTTAGTGTTGTTTAGTTTCGGAGCTTTTACGCCCACCCAATTCAAAGTTTCGCCTTTGGGAGTACTCATTGTTCCGCTTAATTTGCCGTCTTTCAAAACACCTTCTACTGTTAAGTCTTTTTCAGCATTATCCCACTGTGGCGGAATTGAAAACGACATCTTATCATCAGCGAAGTTGATACGTGAAATCGGTCTGGCACTTCCACCGTCACCCACAAAATGACCATTTAAGTATTTTACGCCTGAATGATTCACCTCCAACCACGAAGGCATGGTTTTAGCTCCTTTGGTAATCGTAATATCCCAACGGCCTTCGATGCTTTTGATTGGAGCAAGTTGTGCCATGAGAGAGTTACTGATAAGAATTGCTCCTAAAATTTTTACAAAATGTTTCTTCATGATTGTTTTTGGTTGAATAGAAAATATGGTTAAAATTGGGTTGTAGCACAATTTTCTAAATTGTTAGGTTAAATATAATTCGGAGAATTGTGCTACAAATTTACTTCTTCGTTTCTTCAAAACCCATTTCTTCGTACCATTCTTCAAATTCAGATGGTGAAGCTGTTGGTTTTGGACTCATCGCTCGGCGTGAGCGACGCTCCGATGCTTTTATTTCGAGGTCTTTTTCTACTTTGTCGCCGTTGAGTTCGATGATAACTTTATATTTTGCTGGACGGAAATAAACCTTTTTGTCATCGGCTACTTCTAATTTTACTTCTTTATCGTCTTTTTTCTTTACATCGTTTAAATACTTTTCGTATTCACCTTTTGCAACTATATCAATCGCTTGGTCGAAGTTTGTGTTATTTAAACCTACTTCGGCATCATCGGTAATATTTTTAAGCACTAAACCTTTGTCAGTTTGAATCTTGATTGTTACTTTTCCTGCGGCTTTTGCATAATACGTAATGTTGTACTTTCTCTCTTCTGGCTCAGCATATTTATCAAACATTTTGCCCCATGACGCATTATAATTGATTGCTGGTAAATCATATACGTAAATTGCTTTGGCTAAAACCTCACTGCTTAATGCTTGTAAAGGCTTCACATCGGCAATATAAATTGAGCGTCCGTGCGTGCCGACTACCAACTCGTTTTCTCGTGGGTGAATCACTAAATCATGGATTGATACACTTGGCATTCCGTCGCCATTGCCACGCATAAAGGTTTTGCCTTTATCCATCGAAATATACAATCCATTGTCTGTTCCGACATAAATGATATTGGCATTTTTAGGGTCTTCTTTTACGACGTTGATTGGTTCGGCTGGCAAATCACTGCCGATTGTTTGCCAATTTTGCCCATAATCAGTCGAGACAAACAAATATGGCTTAAAATGGTCGCCACGATAAGCGTTTAATGAAGCATAAACCGTTCCTTCCGCATGAGCCGAAACCGCCATTCCACTTACCCACAGATTTGGTTTATCCATTATTTTGGTGAGAGTATAACCACCATCTTTCGTAACATAAATCAAACCATCGTCAGAACCAGTGTAAATCAATCCGAATCTGCTTGGCGATTCTTCGATAGTTGTCAGTGTTCCGAAAGGCACATCACCTTCTTTTTTGCCACGGGTCAAATCTCCTGAAAGGGTTTTGAAAGTATCGCCTTTATCGAAACTTCGGTGGAATTTATTTGAACCAAAATAGATAATATCTTGATTATGGCGAGAAATTGTAAGTGGAGACTCCCAGTTGAAGCGGAAAGGTGCTTCGCCCAATTCACGGGGAACTTCCAATCTTTTTCGTTCGTTGGTTGCTTTATTGATTCTGAAATAGTTTCCAAACTGAAAACCTGCGTAAACTATGTTATTATCTCGCCAGTCTATTTGCACTTGCATTCCATCGCCACCGAGCAAAAATTTATAACCATCGCCATTATCGAAAATGCCATAATTATAATCGAACGAATTGGTTGATGAACCATACCAAACGCCATTATCTTGCAAGCCACCATAGACATTATAAGGCTTAGCCATATCGACCGACACGTGATAAAGTTGACCAACTGGAATAGAATTTGCCTTGAACCAAGTTTTGCCGTCGTCGTAAGTAATGTTTATTCCACCATC
>JBKBSS010000024.1:11786-16908 GCA_046291385.1 Emticicia sp.
CATTGATATAATGTTTCGGATTTTTCGGGTCGAACCACAAAGCGTGGTGGTCTGAGTGTACATTTTCTCTTTCGATACTTTTGAAACTTTTACCGCCATCTTCCGAACGAACAATTGGCACACCCACAATTACGATTTTCTTGTCATCGGTTGGGTCAACCCAAATTTGCCCGAAATAATAACCATACGTGAAATAAATATTATCCAAATAGTCGGCGTGGGTGCGTTTCCAAGTTGCACCAGCATCTTCACTTCGGTAAACCTCCGCACCTGTTACTTGCGTATCGAATAAATCGTTATTGCCATTGTAAGTATATTCGTAAATATCTTGCACTTTGATTTTATCGGCTTTTAATATCTTCTTTGAAAGCCTTTGCCGTGAATTTTTCAGGAAAACCTTGTCCATCTAAATATTCATTGATAGTCGCATCGCTCAAAGCCAAAAACTCATCTTTGGTGATAGTTTTCATTTTTTTAGTGGTCAGGCGACTGGCATCTTCTTTTTCTTCTTTCTTTGGTCTATTTGCCTGATTATCAATGATTGCGTAAACAATATTCGGATTTTTTGGGTAAACAGCCAAACCAATGCGTCCATTACCCGCACCAGTCGGGAAGCCACTGCCTTCACCCGAAATCAATTTCCAAGTTTCGCCCGCATCGGTACTTTTATAAATACCCGATTCTTTTCCACCTTCCACAAAATTCCATGCGGTGCGTTCTTTGTACCACATCGTGGCATAAAGCGTATTGGCATTGCTTGGGTCGAGTCTTACATCAATTGCACCAGTGTTTTCGTTGATGTAAAGCGTTTGTTTCCAAGTTTTACCTCCGTCGGTGGTTTTGTACATGCCACGCTCTTTGTTTGGCGAATACAAATGTCCCAAAACCGCTACCCAAGCAATATTTGGGTCGGTTGGGTGCAAAGCGATTCGCCCAACGTGGTGCGACTCTGGCAAGCCCAAATACTCCCAAGTTTTACCATTATTGGTAGATTTGTACATTCCCACGCCCGAATACGACGAGCGACTTGAGTTATTTTCGCCCGTACCAATCCAAATCGTGCGAGTTTTCCAGTCAACGGCAATATCGCCGATGGTCATAACTGCCTCATTATCAAATATTGGCGAGAAAGATTGTCCATTGTTAACCGTGTGCCAAAGCCCACCCGAAGCGTAGGCGGCATAAAACTCCGTTGGGTTTTCGGGATTTGCATCAATATCTACAATACGGCCGCTCATGACGGTTGGGCCAACATTTCTGAATTTCAGATTTTTTACGAGCGATGCTTCTTGCAGTTTCTTGCGTTGCTCATAGCCCGCCATTCGCTCAGTAGCTGATGTTGGAGAAACTGCATCGGCAACGATTTCTGGAGTTGTTTCGACTACTACTTTCTTCCTTTTTTGGGAAAAACTTGTAAAACAAGTGATTGACAATAAAGTGATTAGGGTTAGTTGTTTTTTCATTTTTTATGTTTTAATGGAAGTGTTTTTTTGAATTTTTTTGTCGAACAACCATGTCGGTAGTCCGATTTGTAAATTGTTCCACACACACGAAACAATTTATAAAATTGTTGTACTCTCCGTTTGTAAAGTTAAAAATCAAAACCCAGCCGCATGGCCATCTTTTCGAGATTCTGACGCTCCGAAATATACTTTTCGTACAGGGTCGAAGCGAATCGCTTGATAACCACCATACTGCCCGAGCGTATAGCCAACTTTATGTCCTTTTTGCATCAAACCTCTGATTGTTTCGTAAGGTATGCCCGACTCCATCGTTATCATGCCTACACCTTCCATTGGCTCGCCCGTTGGCTCTGACGAACCATCGTGGTTAAGTCTCGGAGCATCGCCTGCTTCTTGGAGATTCATGCCAAAGTCAACCACATCCATAATAATCTGTACGTGTCCCATTGGCTGGAATGCTCCGCCCATTACGCCAAAACTCATGTATGGCTTGCCATCTTTAGTTACAAACGCTGGAATAATTGTTTGAAACGGACGTTTGTGCGGAGCGTACGAATTGTTTTCTCCTTCTTTCAGATTATATAATTCGCCACGGTCTTGTAAAATAAAACCTAAGCCATCGGGCATCATTCCCGAACCAAAACCTCGGTAATTACTCTGAATCAACGAAACCATATTTCCGTCTTTATCGGCTACGGTCAAGTAAATTGTATCACCTTCTCGCAAAGCTGGATTTCCTGCATCGTAGTGAGCGGCTGCTTTATTTTGGTCGATAAGTTTGCGTCTTTCGGCGGCATATTCTTTCGAGATTAATGATTTTACTGGAATCTTCACAAATTCAGGGTCGGCATAAAACTTTGCACGGTCTTCAAAAGCCAACTTTTTAGCTTCCGTAAATAAATGAACGTGTTCGGTACTTCCGTAAGGAATTTTTGAAAAATCGTAACCTTCCAAAATATTTAGCATCTGCAAAGCGGCAATTCCTTGTCCATTTGGAGGTAATTCCCAGACATCGTAGCCACGATAATTGGTCGAAACTGGTTCAATCCAAGTTGAAGTATGGTCGGCAAGGTCTTTTGCACTCAAAAAACCGCCATTTTTTTTCATAAAAGCATCAATCGTTTGGGCAATTTCGCCTTTATAAAAAGCATCACGACCGCCTTTGGCAATTTTCTCTAAAGTATTTGCCAAATTGGGATTCTTGAAAATATCGCCTTTTTTCGATACTTCACCGTTCGGATAATAATGCTCTTTAATATTCGGGAAACTTCCGTATAGACGTGGAACATTTCTCAAACTCATCGCCAGCTCGTCATGCACAGGGAAACCATTTCGACCGTAACCAATGGCGTGCGACAAGATTTTGTCCATCGGTAACTTGCCAAACTTTTTGTGCAGCTCAAACCAACCATCAACACAACCAGGTACGCTGATTGGCAAAGGACCTGTGGCTGGAATATGCGTTAAACCTCTTTTTTTAAATTCTTCCAAAGTTAAAGTATAAGGCGAGCGACCCGAACCATTTAAACCATAAAGTTTCTGAGTTTTAGCATCCCAGACGATGGCAAAAATATCGCCACCGATGCCATTTACGTGCGGTTCGACCATTCCTTCCATTGCATTGGCGGCAATGGCGGCATCAACAGCACTTCCGCCCGCACGGAGAATCTCGATTGCGGCTTGCGTAGAAAGTGGATGCGACGTACAGGCCATACCGTTTTGTGCCATTACTTCGGAGCGACCCGCCCACGGCTTACCGTACATTCGGTCTTGAGCAAAACTGGAAATCGAAAAAGCAAGAATTGAAATGAAGGTTAGGTGTTTTTTCATATAGTCTGTTAATTTTTTCATAAATATAATTTTTTTAACCGCTGCTTCCAACCAAATTCTAAAAACGAGAATCATTATTGTTGAAAAGGGTAATTTACTCAGACAGAAACACTTTGTTTCGTCGTGGGAGAAGAAGTGAGTCATTTTTTTCTTCTCCCCGACAAGCTGAGTTTTAGTAAACGATGGGCCGCAGACCAATCTGCGAATCTTTTCAGAAAATCACAAAACTACCAACAAAATGAAAATTATTTTAAACACATTTATAGTCTGCTTTTTGCTTTTGAGTGCTTGCTCAAAAGAAATTGTGGAAACTGATTCTATGACAGTTAGTGCATTAAGACAATCGGAGTTGCTTGGGCAATGGAAATTTAAAAGTTATGCCGATGGCAAAACGCCAACTTATGATGTTACGCTCGAAATCAAAGATGAAGAAGGTAAATATACTTTCAACGGTCGTTCGTCGGTAAATTTCTATTTTATTTCACCCGAAATTAATGATAGCAAAAAAACTGTTTCGATTGACGTTGTCGGAAGTACCAAAATGGCAGGTACGCTCGAAGCAAATCAATTTGAAATGGCTTATTACGAAAACCTCCAAAATATTGAACGTTATGAATTGAAAGATAAAAACATACTCATTTTTTATCTTTCAAAACCAACAAAAGAGGCCATGTATTTTGAAAGAAAATAAATTTAGTCAATAGTCCACAGATTTTTCAACTATCGACTGTTGATTGTTGTCCATAAACTTCAAACCATAATCCAGAAAATGAAAAAGTTAAAAATTCTAACACTCGCTGGGGCATTATTTCTGATGGCTGCGGGTTGTAAAGGCGAAGCTGATTCTGTAAAACCCAACCAATTATTAAAAGCCATTCCTGCTACTTTTTCAGACCAAACCAGCGAATTTGCCTTCGATTTTCTGAAAAAGCACAATGCCACCGAAAAAACCAATAAAAACTACTTTGTGTCGCCACTGAGCCTGCACGTTGCTCTCGGAATGTTGCTCAACGGAGCCGACAATAAAACAAAAGAAGAACTCACAAAGGCTTTGCGTGTTTCCTCTGACTTGGCAACTACTAACAAGATTTATAAAGATTTGATTGATAATTTGCCAAATTCAGACCCGAAAGTGACTAACACAATCGCCAATTCGGTTTGGTACAGAAATACGTTTTCGGTTGAAAAATCTTTTTTAGATATTCTGAAAGTGTCCTTCAACGCTCAAATTTACGCCGAAGATTTCACCAACCCCGCAACGATTAGTAAAATCAATAATTGGGCAAGCGATAATACCAACGGAAAAATCAAAAAAGTAATTGAGCAAATTGACCCTTCTCACGTAATGTTTTTGATGAATGCTCTTTATTTCAAAGGCGATTGGAAGATTCCGTTTAAAGTTGAGAATACCCGTGATGAAAGTTTTGCAGGAACAACTGGCACAAAATCAGTGAAAATGATGAATATGTCAGAAAAGGTAAAATATACCAGTCGTGCTGATTATCAAGCCATTGAATTGGCTTACGGAAGCGAAAACTACGTTATGACCATTCTTTTACCCAATGAAAACAGCAATGTCAATAACGTATTAAACTCTTTGTCAGGAAGTGAGTGGAAAAACCTAAACACTGCCCTGGCCGAACAAAAAGTAATTGTTGGACTGCCAAAGTTTACACTTGAATACGAGACAAATCTCAACAAAGTTTTGAGCGATATGGGAATGCCTACGATGTTTAGTGATATGGCCGATTTATCAAAAATTTCTGCTCCTGCTGGCAAACTTAAAGTTGGATTTGTAAAGCAAAATACATTCGTTGCCATTGACGAAA
>JBKBSS010000248.1:0-4904 GCA_046291385.1 Emticicia sp.
AATTCAACCAAATTGATGCCCAAATATCCACGTTGTACGTTTCCGTATTTTACAATATCAGCCGTTACTTTCTTTACAATTTCAGAAGGAACTGCAAACGCATAACCTGCATAAGCACCATTCGGACTGGCAATTGCGGTATTTATACCAATCAATTCACCTTTAAGGTTTACTAATGCACCACCACTATTACCTGGATTTACGGCCGCATCGGTCTGAATAAAAGATTCAATAGCATCACTGGCTTTCTGACGACCATCTTCGCCACGACGATACATTTGTTGCTGCTGTTTTTCGGCCAAAATACCAATGCTACGTCCTTTCGCACTGACGATACCCGCCGTAACTGTCGATTCTAAATTGAATGGATTTCCTACTGCCAAAACCCACTCTCCGACTCTCACATTATCAGAGTTCGCAAAAGCCATCGCTGGATGTTTGCCGCCTTCGATTTTGATAACCGCAATATCAGTCGATGGGTCAGTGCCGATGATTTTGGCGGTGTAAGATTTGTGGTCAGAAGTTACGACTTCCAACTCGGTTGCCCCTTCAATCACGTGGTTATTAGTTGCTATAAAACCATCGTTTGTGATAATCACGCCCGAACCCGATGATTCTTGTTGCTGATTACGTGGCTGTTGGCCAAATGGGTTTTCACCGCCAAAGAAATCATCAAAAATAGTACGTTGCTGCGATGCTGTACGGTTTGATTTTGCTTTGATATGCACCACCGAAGGTGTTGACAATTCGGCTGCGTAGGTAAAATCACCTGGTACTCCAGCGGGGCCATCGTAGTTTGCTAAACGTGCGAGCGAGGGCTTTGAAGCTTCACTAAAAATTACATTATTTCCTTGCAATCCGAGCAAGTGATAACCTCCAATCGTGGCGATACTGCTCAATACAGCAATACCGATGGTTTTTACTGTGTTATTCATGTTTTCTATGCCGTTATTTTAATATTATTTATCTAATCGACTTTTATTTCAATTATTTGTAATGTTTCTCCAAGTAGTTTTTTGTTTATAACGAAACAAAGCTTGTTTTTGTTTCATGCAAATTTAACGTAAAAGTATCTATGTAAATTCAGGTATTTGATGAATTTTAACAAATTTTAACGGAATATCTTAGACCGAACAATTTATACACAAAATCAAGGTACAGAAATTAATCTGTACCTTGATTCAGCTCAGTTATCACACAATTTACGCAATTTCAATCAAGCGTGGCTCTTTTGGTTTTGCTTCTTCTTTTTTAGGAAGTTCTAAGCCCAAAACTCCGTCGTTGTAAGTCGCTACGATTTTTTCGCTATCAACGGTTTTTGGTAAAGTAAACGAACGCTTGAATGTGCTGAAATTAAACTCTTTGCGAGCATATTTTCCGACAGTTTCGGTGTTTTCTTCTTTTTTCTCGGTCGAGATTGTTAAAGTGTTTTCGTGAACGTTTACTTTAAAATCTTCTTTTTTTAAACCTGGAGCGGCCAATTCGATTTTAAAAGCCTCTTCACTTTCGATAACATTTACTGCTGGAAATGAATGTTGGTGGGCAGGAGCTACACGCTCAAAATCATTTAGAAAGTTACCTAATACTGCTGGGAAAACTGGTGCGAAATTTCTTACTAATGTTGCCATGATTTTTATTGATTTTAATGTTTGTTTCTTTTTGTGCCACTTGGTTGTGGCGATGCGAACATTTCATCAATTTGTGTACCAGTTGTATTTTTCGGACTTTTTGGCTGATTTTTGAAATTTTAGAGGATTTTTAAGCGACAATTTGTCTTGTTTTGATTTTATAGGATGACTCAACGTCAGAATCTGACGATAGTCTTCAATAATACAAAACCAAAAAAGGACTTGACCGAAGCCAAATCCTTTTATATGCTTTAACGAAATCTATGCTCATTTTTTGGCTTTTTCCATCACGAGTTTACCAATTTTTCTGCCCGCTACTAATCCTTCATCACAAGCCGAACGGAAGTGAATGCCACCATACACACGACTAATAGAAGCCTGTTCGGCAGCTTCATTGAAAGACTTAAATTGCCCAAC
This sequence comes from Emticicia sp., assembly GCA_046291385.1. Classification (GTDB taxonomy): domain Bacteria; phylum Bacteroidota; class Bacteroidia; order Cytophagales; family Spirosomataceae; genus Emticicia. Next base: position 2,046 of record JBKBSS010000248.1, read on the forward strand.
GCCATGACCAAACTTAGCTTCGGTTGAGTCGGTGAAAGCAACATTTTCGCCAAAAAGCTCAGTCATCACTTCGGCCGATGCTCCCGAAATTGTGCTATGTCCACTTGTATATTCAGGGAAAGGTGGCGTTTGTAAAAACGGAACCCATTTAGTATCTACGCTGGCATTAATAATAGTTTCAGGGCGAATTTTGTGGAAACGATATTTTACCTCCCAACATTGAATAAAAGCATCACGCAGTGCCATCGAAACCAATAAATAAGCTTGTACTGATTTTGCAAAATCTACTTTTTTATCTTTACACACAGTTTTTGTAATGGCCAACCAGTGTCCACCTGGAGTCATTTTTTTATCGGCAAACATTACGTGACCTTGCACATTCATCACGAAGGCGTTATCATCCCAAAACCATGCAATGCGTTTTTCTTCTTCCGAAAGTTTATTTCCCATTTCATAAACCTCTGTTACTTCTTTCATAAATGGACTCGTTTTCGCTATGTCATAAGCAAAAGGTGGCGGCGGTAAAAACTGCGAAGATGAATCAATAATCATCGGTCTGATTTTGCCCCAGTTTGGTTCAATAGCATCGGCATACGATGGCGGTGTTGGAGTCCAAGCACCTGATTTATTTTGTAAAGTGTAGCGTAAACCACGAGTTTGTGGATAATTATCTTTCTTTGCATAGGCCAAAATTGCTTTTCCAACTGCTGTTCCATAAGCTACCGAACGCTCGATAACTGCACTTGGCACACCTGCTGTTTCAAATTTTTTATCCAGAGCTTTCTCAAAAGCATCGTATTTATCAACCGAAAACGTAAGTCCACGAGCAACTGTCATAAAAGCTTTTATACTTGCCAATTGATGACAATACTCTTTTCCTGCTTCGATTTTTGGCACTTCGTTGAAATCTTTTACTCGACCAACCATCGAAGGCATATCTTTTTCGCCCGAAACGAGTGCTTCGTAACCTGCTAAAGTTGCATACGAATAAATACGACTCGCTACTGGCGGTGTAAAAATATCATGCACGATTACGTCAGTAAGTTGATTGACACAATCATGGTAAAAATCGGGATTATTTACTTGCGGAGTATATTCAGCCGATGTTTTTTGCTTACAGCCATTGGCAAACAAAACAATCAACACGAGCGTAAGCAGGTTTTTAAGTGGTTTCATCTTCTAAGAAATGTAAATGGTTAAGTATTACTGTTGTAGGACAGATTTACAACTTGTCAATACGGTTCATGTGACAGGTTACAAACCTATTTTAACATAAAAAAACAAAAATACATGGTTTTTTAGAATATTTTGTTAAAATTCTATTTTGCTGGAAATTCCTGCTCAGAAAATAACCAAAACTTACTGCCTTCTCCTACGTTTTGATTGTACTTTCAAATTTCCTACGTGAATTTGCATAATTTGTCGAGAAAGATTCAAGCCAATGCAATGCCCAAACCTGTTTTTTGTAGTGTAAAACGGGATAAAAATCTTTTCGATAGCTTCGGGTTCGATATAGCTTCTGTTGTCTGAAACTTCTCTAAATCTTTGATTGTCGTTATTAACGCACCGATTCAAAAAAAATGAGCTAACTTCCGATTGACTGCTGTGACATAACTGAATACTAAATAATAGCCAATGGCAATTCCAGACAAAGAATAAATTATAGCAAAAAGCAAAATTTCCATCCTCAAAAACACAAGTTTTACACATCCTTTTTTACCTCTCATCAGAAATTCAAAAAGTTTCTAACCAAGTATCTTGCATTACATAGTACCTTATTATATCTTTGTATCACAATATCACCCCCCACTCCTGAAGGGGGGCTTAATACACAGTTTACATTTTAAACATTCCCCTTCAGGGGTTAGGGGTGACTCAAACGCTATGGATTTAGAAAATGCCCAAGTGCAGATGCGGAAAGGGATTTTAGAATACTGCATTCTGCATATAATTTCGAGGGGTGAGATTTACGCCTCCGAAATTCTCTACGAACTCATCAACGCCAGAATAATGGTTGTTGAAGGTACACTTTACCCTTTATTGACTCGTCTGAAAAACGCAGGCTTGCTCGATTACAAATGGGTAGAATCAACCTCGGGTCCGCCACGTAAATATTATGTTTTGACCGAAACAGGACAACTTTTTTTAGATAATTTGAATAATACTTGGATTGACCTATCGGAGTCTGTTGGGACTATCATAAGCAAAAAGTAAACGCAAAATTTTCAATAAATAATTGATTATCAATAGGTTGACTTGTGTTCGGCGGCCAACTACTTAATAATTTATCATTAAGACAATGAAAAAGACGATACAAATAAATATAGCAGGCATGGTTTTCAATATCGAAGAAGATGCCTACGAAAAACTAAACGCTTACTTAGCTTCTATAAAACAATACTTTGCGTCTTATGAAGGCAGCCAAGAGATTGTTTCAGACATTGAGGCTCGTATTGCCGAAAAATTTTGGACAAATCAAAAGTCTGATAGCCAACCTGTTATTACGCATGAAGGCGTAAACGACCTCATTAAATCAATGGGCAGCGTATCTGACTTTGAGGCAATCGAAGAAGAAGAAGATTTGAAAAATACGGCTCAGCCAACAATGGGCAATGCTCAGTCAACAGTTAACAGTCAACAGTCCACAGCGGGAAGCCAAGAATCTGATACTTTCAAAACAGCTCAACCAAAACGCCTTTATCGTGATGTAAAACGCAAGGCATTGGGTGGAGTTTTGGCTGGTCTGGCACATTATTTCAATATTGATGTGGTTTGGGCAAGAATCATTTTCTTGTTATTATTCTTAGGTTTACCACCAATCAATGATGATTTTGGACCGATTTCAGCTTTTGTTTTCTT
>JBKBSS010000249.1:0-4853 GCA_046291385.1 Emticicia sp.
GGCCGCTGCACGGTCAGTAATGGCATCGGGTGTGCCAGGAACCATCGGAATGTTGTATTTCGCAACCGTGTGTTTCGATGATAATTTATCGCCCATTACTTCGATTGATTCGGGCGATGGCCCAACGAAAATCAAGCCAGCTTCTTGTACTTTTCTTGAAAAATCGGCATTTTCTGATAAAAATCCATAACCTGGGTGAATCGCATCAACGCCTAAACTTTTGGCAACTTCTATGATTTTATCGCCTCTCAAATAAGAGTCTTTCGATGCCGCTGGGCCGATACAAACTGCTTCATCGGCATATTTTACGTGCGGAAAACTGCGGTCAGCTTCCGAAAAAACCGCTACCGTTTTTATCCCCATTTCACGAGCAGTTCGCATAATACGAACCGCAATTTCGCCTCTATTGGCAATTAGTATTTTGCGAATCGTCGCACTTTTAATAGACTTTATCACTTTCTTTCTTATTGATTTAGCTTTGTTATACTTTACGTCCACAGTTCACGGTCGGCGGTCAACAGTATTTTTTTGATAGTTTAATCTAACTAAATGTAAAATACTTTGTTTGTAATATTATACAGATACAATGGTTTTTAAAGACCATTGTCCATCGACTATTTGAACACTAATTAACATTAAAATCAAATTAGATTTTTTAAATATGCCTTAAAAATAATGTACATTTTGTATAGATAGGATTTTTCAAAGAAATCGGTGTTTGGTTTCCTTCCAAAAAAGCCCTATTTTTGCACAGTATTTTAGTGAAAATTTGTAATAATTTACTGAAAAATTGATAACTGTTAATTGATAATTGTAAAATGGCACAAGATATTTTTGATAAAGCTCTCAACAATTTAGGTCCAATCGGGTCGCAGGCGAAATTACTTAATTCGCATCATTATTATTCTTTTCCAAAACTTTCGGGTGAGCTTGGCCCTCACATGGAGTTTATGGGTAAAAGAATGCTCAACTGGTCGTTGAACAATTATTTAGGCTTGGCAAATCATCCAGAAGTGCGTCAGGCAGATGCCGAGGCGGCAGCCGAATATGGCTTGGCTTACCCAATGGGAGCCAGAATGATGACTGGTAACACCGAATTGCACGAGCAGTTTGAAAAACAATTGGCCGAGTATGTTGGTAAAAAAGACTCGTTTTTGCTCAATTATGGCTACCAAGGCGTAATGTCAGTAATCGAATGTATCGTTGATAGAAAGGATGTTATCGTTTTTGATGCCGAAAGCCACGCTTGTTTGATTGATGGTATTCGTTTGCACAAAGCAAAGGGCGGTACTTACTACCAATTTGCTCATAACGATATGGAGAGCTTGGAGAAAAACCTCATTAGAGCAACTAAATTGGCCGACGAACAAGGCGGTGGAATTTTGGTCGTTACCGAAGGTGTATTCGGAATGTCGGGTAAAGTTGGTAGTCTGGATAAAATCGTAGAATTCAAGAAAAAATATAATTTCCGTTTATTGGTTGATGATGCTCATGGTTTCGGTACGATGGGGGCAACTGGTGCGGGTGTTCCTGAGTATTTTGGCGTGCAAGACCAAGTAGATTTACACTTTTGTACGTTCGCCAAATCAATGGCGGCTATCGGTGCGTTTATTGCGGCCGACCCCGAAATCGTGATGTTTTTGAAATACAATATGCGTTCACAGACTTACGCAAAAGCATTGCCGATGCCTTTTGTTTTGGGTGGAATGAAGCGTTTGGAATTAATGAAGAATCACCCAGAATTTAGAGAAAACCTCTGGACAATCGTGAAGGCTTTGCAAGATGGTTTCCGTAAGCGTGGATTTGATATTGGTGATACAACTTCGCCAGTAACGCCAGTTTTCTTGCAAGGAAATTATGATTTGCCGACTGTTACGAATTTGATTCGTGATATGCGTGAAAACATGGGAATTTTCTGTTCAGTAATCATTTATCCAGTCGTTCCTAAGGGTGTTATTATGTTGCGTATTATTCCGACGGCATCGCACACGCTCGAAGATGTAGAATATACAATGGATTGTTTCGAGAAAGTACAAGCCAAACTTCAAGCGGGTGAATATGCTCCGTTGGCGTTGGCGTAAGGAAGATTTACAAAAGCATAGTTTATATATAAAAGTTTGGCAAAAGCCAGACTTTTATTGTTTTTATCAAAAAGTAGCCCTTTTTTATTGGTATTTTTTGATGAAAAATTTGTAATTTTTTATAATATATCTAACTTGCAAGTAGATTCTATTCATTAACAAACAAGTATTTTAATATTCACCCAAAAACCTTTTATTTCTATTATGGATAAGTATAAAGAATTAACTGACCTTGTAGCTTCTTTAGCAGGAGATTTCGACAAGTTTTATGATAAAGGAAATAATGCCGCTGGTACTCGTGTAAGAGCTGGAATGGCAACTTTGGCTAAATGGGCTAAAGATACAAGAACAGAAGTTCAAGCTAAGAAAAATGCTGCAAAAGCGTGATGAAAGTAACCAACTTTTAGATGAGTCAGTACTTCTATTCTTGAATGAATAAACTCAATAAATCTTACGGATTTACTACTCATACAACAAAAAAGTCTCGAAGAACCTTCGAGACTTTTTTGTTTTTGTAGCTTTTGAAAATTTACAAATAAACTACCTGCCCCGTACGAACTGATTCGTCGCAAGCGAAAGCAATTTTTAGGCTGTTTACGGCATCTTGTACGTGGTCGGTGAGGTCGATGTTTTCTTGGATTGCTTTCAAGAAATAGCGTTGTTCACGGTTACACAGCTCTTGATGGTCGGGTTCATCGCTCAAATTAAACCAAGTGTCTTGCTTGATAAATTGGTTATTTTCGTCAATATCGGCATGATGAAAACGTAGTGACTCGGTTTTTGTATGAGCATCAACATTATCCGATTTTCCTGCACCACCTGCTTCTTTTGCCACAATTGATACACAACCTTTTGGCCCGATTACGTCTTTGATAAAAAATGCTGTTTCGCTCATCATTGGCCCCCAACCAGCTTCGTACCAACCCACCGAACCATCTTCAAAACGTATCTGTAATTGTCCGTAGTTATAATTGTTTTCGGCAATATCATTGGTCAATCTTGCCCCGATGGCCGTTACTTGTAGCGGTTTCGAGCGAGTCATTTGGCACATTACATCAATATAATGTACGCCACAATCAACAATCGGGCTGAGGCTTTTCATCAGATTACGGTGTACGTTCCACATTATGCCGTGGCTTTGTTGGTTGAGGTTCATTCGCATCACCAATGGTTTGCCGAGTTCGTGAGAAAGTTCAACGAATTTTTCCCAAGATGGATGATGACGCAGAATATAACCAACGACTAATTTTTTGCCAGCTTTTTGTGCAGCGGCTGCTACTCGTTCTGAACCTTCAACGGTATCGGCCAATGGCTTTTCGATAAATACATGACAGCCATTTTCGAGAGCCATGATAGCAAATGCTTCGTGGGTGTCGGGATAAGTCGAAATACAAACGGCATCGGGTTTGGTTTCGGCAAGGGCAATTTCGTAATCAGAGAATAGGGCATAGCCGCCACCCAATTTTTCGTTGAGAACTTCTTTGCTTTTTCCTGTCGATACGATACCGCAAATTTCAAAACCTTCAATTAATTGATAGGCTTGTGCGTGAGATGCTCCCATGTTTCCGCAGCCAACTACGAGTACTCTTATAGGTGATGTTAAGGTTGACATAATGTGTTAATGAATTGTGTAATAGTGTTTTATGATTTGTTTTTTAAATGCGTTTCTAACTTTTTGTTGATTTCTTGAAGCAAAACAAACTGTTTTGCTTGGGTATCGAACAATGTTTTGATTTGCTCTTCCAAAAGTAAATCAATTTTTTGGTGTAAACCTCTAATTTCCATTTCGGCTTTTAGATTCACCAAATAATCGTTTTCGCTTCTCATCCTGTCTTTTTCTTCTTGGCGATTTTGGCTCATCATAATTATCGGGGCTTGCAGAGCCGCAATGGTCGATAAAACTAAATTCATCAAGATAAACGGATAAGGGTCAAATCTGTCTTTTTCGGGAAGTGTGGCATTGATAATTATCCAAACGGCAAGAATTACTCCGAAAAAGATAATAAACTTCCAACTTCCGCCAAATTGTGCAACTTTATCCGAAATTGCCTGCCCACGAGAAATGATTTCCTTAGGCGGATTGAGCAAATTATTGACAATTAACTGCTCTTCTTTGATTGTTTGCTCGACAATCTTATGCAATTTACTAAGATGCTCTTGTTCGCTTGCAAACAATCCGTCAATTTCTTTATTTTTCATTACTATAAAAGTTTATAATGAAGAAAGAAACCCTGCCAAAACATTTGGCAGGGTTTCAGACTAATTACTAAATATTTTCTACTCTCTTATGATTTTTCTTACCACACTTCCCTGCGAAGTTTCGATTTTTACTGAATATAATCCTTTTGGTAATTCTCTGATATTCAATGAGTTATTGCCTGAAAGTTTATCGAAATTCATCATGTTTTTACCAGTTGTCGAATAAAAGTTTGCTTCTTTGAAAACCGCTCCCGTTGGCAATTCGATACGGAGTTCGTCAGCCGTTGGGTTCGGAAATATTACAACTTTGATGTTTTCGTTCGGCTCATTGGCCAGCACCGCAATTTTATTTTCAATACCATTTGATGCTGCACTAAAACAACCATCGTCCGTGATTGCTTTTACGGTATAAATGCCATTTAAGTCTGGTTTCAATGAAGTTGCGGTTGTTTGTCCGCCAACTGGATTTCCGCCTACGTACCATTGGAAGTTTTTGCCACCCGAAATTACATAATTTCCACCACTCAAAGTAATTCGTGGGGTAGCTGGAATGATACAAAAAGTTTGGGTCGT
>JBKBSS010000250.1:0-4849 GCA_046291385.1 Emticicia sp.
GACCATATTCATAGCCGAATTGGGCATCAGGAAGGCCCTCAAGTAAATGACCCTCGTGCGGCCGAATGGACAGAAATTTTGGAAACGCATTTAGCTTGGTGGGATAAAGTGGTAGAAACACACAAGAAAAATGGAACAAATTTGACAATTACGACTGAATTTGGCCCCGCTCCATACATGCCCGCTGTGCCTTTCACACAAATGCCTTTGGCAAATCAGTGGGAAATAAATGTGTATATGATGAATTTGTTGAAGGAAAGGTATAAATGATAGCAAAGTCTTGACAAAAAAACGGCAACGCAAACCTTTAACTATAAGTAATTTTGTAAAATCAAATTGGGGATAAAACATTATGAACTACTTAATGGTGTATCAGGTTTTAAAAAGCAAAAGAAGGTCTTTAATAGGCTTAGGCTAAAAATAAATAGAATTCTGAATATTTCAATGAAGCAAAAGATAAGAATACCCTACAATTATTTGACGACTTTTAGTTTATGGGCTTTTAGTTTTGGCATTATACCAATGCAAAAGAGTTTTGCCCAAACTACAGAAAAAGCAAAGATTGAGGCAGAATATTTAGCGAAGGCAAAAATAAATATTGAAAAATACCGTAAAGGAAATGTCAATTTACAATTCACTGATTCGCTTGGAAAACCTTTAAACGATGTAAAAATTGAGGTTAATCAGATTTCACAAGATTTTTTGTTCGGCAATTTGAGCGAAGAAATATTTAATCCAAAATTGACTAAACAAGAAGTTGAAAAGTTTCAAAAGCATTTTACCGAACTTTTCAATTTTACCGAACTTACGGTAAAGTGGACTCCCTACGAAATGGAACAAGGGAAGCCACAATGGCAAAAATTACAGCAAAAATTAGATTGGTGTAAACAAAATAGTATTACGCCCAAAGGTCATACATTGGGCTGGACAAATATGTCTGGCACGCCGCCGTGGTTGCTAAAACTCCCCCAAGAATTAGCCACTGAACTCTACAAAGCTCGGATTCAAAACTTGGTGGGAGGATTTAAAAATCAAATCAGAATGTGGGATGTTGTCAATGAACCCGTTACGACTATTCCGTGGGAGAAAGCCTTGGCAGATTCAGAATTTGGCGAAAGTAAAATTGATGAAGGAACTCGCTACAACGTGAAAGGAATTACATTAGAACAAACCCTTCCGTGGGTAGAAAAATCTTATAAATGGGCATTTGAGGTCGATAATAAGGGCGATTTTATTATCAATGAATTTTATTTGATTGCCAAGCCAGAAATTAGAGAAAAATTTTATCAATTGGTTAAGACACTTCAACAACGAAATATTCCCGTAACGGGCATTGGTATTCAAGCCCACGAACCTCGAGAAATGTGGTTTTCGCCCGCTGAAATTATTACTACTTTCGATAAATATCAGACATTGGGCTTGCCACTACACATTACCGAATTTACGCCTCAATCTTCGGGAAAAAATATTACGGGTGGCTGGCGTGACGGGATTTGGACAGAAGCCGCTCAAGCCGAATTTGCTGAACAGTTTTATACTTTGGCATTTGGGCATCCTGCGATGGCTTCTATTCATTGGTGGGGCTTTTCTGACAAAATGATATGGTTGAAAGGAGGCGGACTATTGAACCAAGAACTCAACCCTAAACCAGTTTATATTGCCCTTAAAAAATTAATTAAAGAGCAATGGATGTCGAAAAATATTCAAGGGACTTCCGATAAAAATGGACAATTTTATTTTCGTGGTTTCGGAGGAAATTACGAAGTAAAAGCGACTTTGCCGAATGGGGAAATTCAATCTTTTCGTTTTCATTTGTCAGAAAACAAAGACCAAACGCAGGTTTTTGATGTTTCTAAAATTTAATTGTCAAATTGTAAGTTCAGCAAAAAAAATTGGTGAACATTTTCCGAAGTTGTTTATATATGAGAAATCAAAATCCCCCAAAAGGCTATTTTTTGCATTTTGGGGGATTGAAAATTTATGACTGCTTATTATCTACCCATCCAGCCACCATCAACGGTTACGATTGTTCCGTTCACATAGTTTGCTGCATCTGAAGCCAAAAACAGGGTAATTCCTTTGAAATCTTCGGGCGTTCCCCAACGTCCTGCTGGAATTCTTGAAAGAATTGAAGCACTTCTATCGGGGTCGTTTCTGAGGGCTTCGGTGTTATCGGTACTGATATAACCTGGGGCTACGGCATTAACATTTACACCTTTGCTCGCCCATTCGTTGGCAAGGGCTTTGACCAAACTTCCAATTGCTCCTTTGCTCGCAGCATAACCTGGAACGGTGATTCCGCCTTGAAAGGTTAGGAGCGAAGCCGTAAAAATTATTTTTCCATTTCCACGTGCTACCATTTCTTTACCAAATTCACGGGCTAAAATAAATTGTGAATTTAGGTTAATTTCCATGATTTCGTCCCAATATTCGTCGGGATGTTCGGCGGCAGGTTTTCTCAAAATATTTCCTGCATTATTTACCAAAATATCTACGACAGCATGTTCAGATTTGGTTTTTTTGATGAAATCATACAAAGCTGAACGGTCTTTAAAATCGCATTGATAGGCATAAAATTTACGACCTAAGGCGGTAATCTCTTTTTCGATTTCGCTATTTTCCAGTTCTAACGAAGCTGAAACACCAATAATATCTGCCCCAGCTTCTGCCAATGCGAGTGCCATTGCTTTGCCGATACCTCTTTTACAGCCTGTAACGAGGGCAATTTTTCCGTCTAATTTAAAACTATTTATGATGCTCATTTTGAATCAATTTGAATTTAAAAATATGTATATTTGTTATCTGCAATGAAAACGTATTATTTTTATAAATTTACTTAAAACAGATAAAATCATGGAAAAAACAGTAAATCCATTGTTGAAGAATTCTGAAAAATATACTTTTAAAACTCATGAATCTTATTCTCCCGAAGAAATTATAGCTGCGGGTGGTACGACTGCCTTTGCCATTAAAATTGGTAAAACTTATCAAAATATGATGGATAATATTAAAAATGCCCCAGACTTCGATGTTGAATTTACAGATGACGAATGGGACGATTTGATGGAACAATTAAAAAATGATAGGTAAATATGAATTTAATGTTTGATACAAATATCATCATAAGTATTATACGTTCAAAAAGGACTTATGAACTAATGAACTTTCTGAATCCTTCCAAAAAAACTGTTCATATACCAGTTGTTATTGAAGCCGAATTAAAATCAATCGCTTTGCAAAACAAGTGGGGTCAAGGGAAAATTGATAAATTGGATTTTTTTATTGACCTTTTCACATTTACAGAAGTTACCAAATCGTCAATCAATACATACGTTCAAATAGACTCATTTTCCCAACGTAGAAATCCCAACCTCAAAGATTATTCCTTTGATACGCCCAAGAACATGGGCAAAAACGACCTATGGATTGCTACGACTGCCACATTATTAGGCTTAGAATTAGCTACCACCGATGCGGATTTTGCCCATTTACACAATGTTTTTCTTGAAGTTCGGCAAATTGACCCAAATAATTTGAAACAATACTTCTAATTTATTTCTAACAAATATTTCATGCCCGCAGGATTTTGGTCAATTGTTTCAAAAACTTTTTTTGCATCTTCCAAAGGAGAAACTTGCGTAATCATTTTATCTAATGGAAGTGTTCCGCTGGCCGCCAATGCGATGGCTTCGTCAAAATCTTCGGGTTCGTAAACTCTTGCCCCAATTAATTTGATTTCACGCCAAAAAAAGCGGAATAAATCAACTGCTTTGGGTTCTGAGTGAATGGCCACCATCACGATTCTACCTCTCACTTTTGGCAATTGGGTCATGGCAGATACGCCCGCTTGTACACCCGAAACTTCAAAAACAACATCCGCCATTGCTCCATTGGTAAACGCTTCAACGGTTTGCACTAAATCTTGCTCAATTGGATTAACTGTTTGAAAACCAAGCGATTGTATAAATTCAATGCGATTTTTATTCACTTCTGAAATCATTACATTTGCCCCTTTTTGGCGTGCGACTAAAGCAACTAATAAGCCAATCGGTCCACCGCCAATTACGATTGCATTTTCACCAGCAACCACTTCACCCAAACGTACATCGTGACAAGCCACCGCCAAAGGTTCAATCATTGCTCCTAACTGTAACGATAAATTTTCGGGCAAACGGTGCAGTGTAAACGCAGGTACATTCCAATATTGTTGCATTCCGCCCGCCGAGTCAATGCCAATAAATTTAAGGTTTTGCCCGATATGACGATACCCATTATCGGCAGGCATTTCTACCCCAGGATTTAAGGGGCGAACCGTTACATTTTCGCCTATTTTCCAGTCGGTCACGCCTTCACCTAATTCCTCAATTATGCCCGAAACCTCATGTCCGATGATTTGGGGTGGTTTCACTCGTGCATCCATCTTTCCGTGGTAGATGTGTACGTCCGTTCCACATACACCCACATACGCCATTTTCAAACGCACTTCGCCTTTTTGAAGTGGTTGTTTTTCAGTTGTTTTTATGGAAAAGGAATGATTTCCTTCGTAAAATAATGCTTTCATATTAATTTTCTTTCTAAAATTTGTATCATGTTTCCTTCGCCATCAAAGGCGTTTCTTACTTTTCCACCGCCAATAGCATTGATGACTTCTCCGCCCCAAACGATTCTTTTTGTATCTAAATATTCAATTGCTTTTTCAATATTTTCAACTCTTAAAGCCAAATGTGACCAACCAGGAGTCCAAGTGGTTCGACTTTGTCTCAAAGTTTCATCTTTTGGCATGATTTCGAGTAATGTTCCATCGGGGGCTTTGAGCATCCAAACTGGTTTATCATGGCGAAACCATTTT
>JBKBSS010000251.1:0-4834 GCA_046291385.1 Emticicia sp.
CAGGCCAATACAATCGCTTTTACATTTCGTGCTAAAAAGTAATTGACGGCATTTTCTACAAACTCTTTGATTTGTTCTTCGGTTTTGGTGCTGTATGGTACGTTTTCGGTATCGGCATAATAACAATATTGCTCATTAGGTAATTGCCTAATAATTTCGTGCAATAAAGTTAATCCGCCAATACCCGAATCAAAAACACCAATCATTTTTTCAAAGATTTGCTTGTATTTTAGAAAGGAAAATCTGTTTCCGCATCCAAATTTCTTGGCTGATTAGCCTTACTTCCCAGCGTTACAGTACCGCCTGTTCCTGTGCTTGGAGGAGGAACACTTTTTTCAAAGTTTTCCAACGAACTGGCCGTATTGATTGGTTTTGGCATATTAAAATCTCCAAAATTATCTTGTCCAGGAAGTGGCGTGTAAAAACCATCCAAATCGGTAAATTTGGTATATTTACCAATAAATTTGAGTTTCACCGTATCGACATCACCACTACGGTTTTTGGCAATAATAACTTCACCAACACCTTCAGTTGAATTTCCTTGTTCATCTTGCGTAATTTTGTAGTATTCTGGGCGATACAAAAACATAACCATATCGGCATCTTGCTCAATCGACCCCGATTCACGTAAGTCAGAAAGTTGTGGACGTTTGTCACCTCCACGAGTTTCAACGGCACGACTTAATTGTGAAAGTGCAATTACTGGAACGTTGATTTCTTTGGCAAGGTTTTTCATCGCTCTCGAAATCGCTGCAATTTCTTGTTCACGATTTCCTTTTCCGCCACCACCACTTTCGGCGGTCATTAGCTGTAAGTAGTCGATAATGACCAAACCAATATCAAACTGTGCTTTCAAACGACGACATTTCGCACGCATTTCCAAAATAGAAAGGGCAGGAGTATCATCAATATAAATAGGAGCAGAAGAAAGATTCTTTATCTTTTGGTGGAGTTGTACCCACTCATGGTTTTCGAGTTTTCCTTTGCGAAGTTTATTGCTATCAATCTCTGCTTCGGCCGAAATCAAACGAAGCATCAACTGTGTAGCCGACATCTCCAATGAAAACATTGCAACGGGAATTCCCCACTCAACTGCGGCGTTTCGCATGGCTGAGACTACGAATGCCGTCTTTCCCATGGCCGGCCTTGCCGCAATGATGGTAAGTTCCGTATTTTGCCAACCGCTCGTAATGCGGTCGAGGGCAGTAAAACCACTGGCTACACCCGTAAGGCCATCTTTGTTATTTTTCTTTTTCTCCAACTCTTCGATGGTTGCACGCATAATTGTGCTTGCATCGGCGTAGTTTTTACGGATATTTCGCTCAGAGATTTCAAAGAAGTTTTGTTCTATTTTGTCCAGAAGGTTAAAAACATCGGTCGTATCTTCGTAGGCATCTTTCAAAATCTCGCCCGCAATCTTTATCATATCTCGCTTGATGGCCGACTGCGTAATGATACGTGCGTGGTATTCGATATTAGCTGCCGAATTGACTTTATTCGTCAATTTTACGAGATAAGAAGCTCCACCGATAAATTCAAGTTCGCCGTTACTTCTCAACTGAGTTGTAACCGTGAGCATATCAATTGGCTCTGATTTGCCAAATAATTGTAGAATAGCGTTGTAAATTCTTTGGTGTGCTTCTTTATAGAAACTTGATGGTTGAAGAATATCCACAACCGCAGTCAAGGCATCTTTTTCAATCATTAACGCACCCAAAACAGCCTCTTCAAGTTCTAAAGCTTGAGGAGGTAGTTTGCCCGATTCGTTTCGAAAACTTTCTAAGAATAGGTTTTTTCCGAAGCCTCTTTGGTTGTTTGCACCACCAGCAGGATTATTTTGATAACTTTTTTCCATAATATTTATACAATGTTAAGAAGAAAAAAGGTGTTTTGAAATACATTGTATTTTTAAAATTAAAGTTCGTTTGTCGTAAATGATTGATAATCAATAGATAACTAAACATTTGAGTTTTTTTTGTGGAAAAATAAGCAAATTTGTGAATAATTTTTGAACTTTGGGAAACCAAAAGTCAGTAATATAGTTCTGATTTTAGAATTCAAATTTCATTTCGAGGCTTTGGCCTCTTCACAATTAAACAATATATTTTCGATTTTGACAGATAAAGTATTTACATTAGAAGAAGAAATCTCGTTGCCTGATTTTCTTGGCGTAGAAAACAGTAACATTAAAGAGGTTGCAAGTGCATTTCCGTTGAGCAAAATTATTTCTCGTGGAAATCAGATTTTAATAAAGGGAAATACCGACGAAATTAATCGAATTTCTGATGTATTGGAGGCGATGATTGAGCATTTGCGAAAGTATAAACGCATTTCAGTTGACCAAGTGAAGAGTTATATTAAGGAAGATATTGAATCCGCAACGCACGAAACTCCCGACGACGAAACGATTTTGGTAGGTACGAAAGGCAACGCTATCAAAGCAAAAACCGCCAACCAGAAAAGAATGGTTGAAGCATCAAAAATCTTTGATATTATGTTTGCCACGGGCCCTGCTGGAACTGGAAAAACCTACACGGCTGTTGCTTTAGCCGTAAGGGCATTGAAAGACAAGCAAGTTAAAAAAATTATCATAACTCGCCCTGCGGTTGAAGCTGGCGAAAACCTTGGTTTTCTTCCTGGTGATTTGAAAGAAAAAATCGACCCGTATTTAAGACCCATCTACGATGCCCTTGAAGATATGATTCAGTCAGAAAAACTGAAGTTTTATATCGAAAACCGCACGATTGAGATTGCTCCGTTGGCCTATATGCGTGGACGAACTCTCAATAATGCCTTTATTCTACTTGATGAGGCACAGAACACAACTCCGATGCAAATCAAAATGTTTTTGACTCGTATGGGGCCGCTTTCTAAAGCTATTATCACTGGAGATAAAACCCAAGTTGATTTACCAACTAAGCAAAAATCTGGTTTGGCTGATGCCCTACATATTTTGAAAGAGATAAAAGGAATTGGTTTTATCGAATTAGATGATAGAGATGTTGTGAGACACAAGTTGGTCAGAGATATACTAAAAGCTTATGAAAAGGCCGAGGCCAACTAAAACGATTGGATAGGATTTGCAACCAAATTTACTCGTCGATTCGTCTTTATAGTTATGAAAAAAAACATATACATTTCGGTATTCTTTGCAGTAATATACGTTGATTCGTTGGCACAGAAAGTTCGTTTTTGTGCCAACGAATTTTGTGATTCAGTTGCCAAAACTTCCAATGCTCAATATCTACAAAAAAAAGTTAGGTATGAGCAAGCCATTGAAAGCCAGCTAAATTTTCAGAAAAATTTTAGGGTTGCGGCCGAAATCATCAGAATTCCAGTTGTAGTGCATGTTATTCATAATCAGATTAGTGGCTTGATTTCGGGAAGTAATATTCCAGACGAACAGATTTATTCACAAATAAAGGTTCTCAACGAAGATTATCGAAAGAAAGTCGGAACGTTGGGCTTTAATACAAACCCTGTCGGAGCTGATGTTGAAATTGAGTTTTTTTTGGCAAGCATCGACCCTTCGGGAAATCCTTCTTCGGGTATCAAAAGAGTTTATTCGCCAAAAACAAGTTTCAATATTATAAATGATAATGACAGATTAGCAATGTCAAATCTGTCGTATTGGGACAGCAATAAATACCTCAATATTTGGGTTGCACCACTAAGTTCGGGTTATATTGGCTATGGCGAATTTCCATATTCAGAATCAGTCGAAGGTTTGGATATTGATTCTGATGAAAAAACCGACGGTGTTTTTATTGATTATACAACCTTTGGTAAAAAATCAGGTACTAATCAATCAGGAATTTATAGTTTTGGAAGAACGGTAACGCACGAAGTTGGTCATTGGATGGGGCTTTATCATACTTGGGGCGACGAACGTTGTGGAACGGATTATGTGGCAGATACGCCAGTTGCAACAGGTGCAAATAGTTCTGCTTTTTGTAGAGACGTATTTTCAAACTGTACAGGCACACGCACTCGAAATATGATTGAAAACTACATGGATTATTCGCCCGATTCGTGCATGAACATTTTTACAGAAGGACAAAAACAACGCATGAGAGCCGCTCTTGACCTAAGTAAAAGACGCAAAAGGGTGTTGAATTATGCAAAATTTCAATTGCCGCCATCGACTTCATTGCAAGTTAATTTTGAGAACCCAATGCCTATTTCAAGTTCTCAGTTTCAGATTTTATTGCCTGGTTTTCAAGATTTTAGTATAGTGATAAGAGATATTTTCGGCCGAGAAATTTATAATCAAAAATTTATTGATTTACCAAGTACCGTTATTACCTTACCCAAAGGTAATATTACTCCTGGGGTTTATATTTTGAGTGTGACCTCCAACCAGCAAATCATTCAGAAGAAATTGGTATTTTATTGATATTTTTTTTAAAACTGTGAAAATCTGTATAATCAGTGTCATCTGTGTTCCATTTAACTACCAAATTAGACTGTAGCGGCGGACTGTACAGATGACACAGATTTGAGTTATTAAAAGGAAAACAAAAACTCAATTTCTTCTCTTTTTCTTCTTTTTAGATGGTTTTTCTATTTCACCGATTTTTTGAATTGGGACAGTCACTTTTATATTATCCCAAAGCAAAAACATATTAAAACCATTGCTCACGTCTTCAAATTGTATCGTAAATCCCTCGTAAATATCAGTATTTGTACTTACTCCTGCTTCGTAAGTCAATACATTTTTATTAGAATCAAAGGCAAAATCTCCCCATTGGCCAAGTTCAGAATTTAAAATAATTGTCCATTTTTCTTTATTTGGAATCGAAAAAAGCGTGTAAGTACCCGCCAAGAGTTGCGT
>JBKBSS010000252.1:0-4815 GCA_046291385.1 Emticicia sp.
AATCAGATTTCCTTCTTTGTCTTCAATAATTGGTTCGTATTTTACTTTTTTCTGAATCAAATAATGCGGAACGCCGCCCGTTTCTTTATCAGAAATTTCATCCAATTCTTCTTTCGTAAAATTAAGTTTTACGCCACTTCCTGCGAATGAAAACAGAGGTTTTAAAACGTAATTTTCTAAATCAGCAGGATATTCTTTCAAATCAGAAAGAAAAAAACTTTGCGGAACAAATGCACTTTTGAGCAAAGGCAAAGTAAACTTACTGATGCGAAAAAACCAATTTGGGTGCGTAACCCATTTGACATCTACATCGTCGGTCATTTTGAAATTAGTTTCTAAATCGGGAAAATTTTGCAATAAATCGTCAAAAATCAGTCGATTATAGATGCGTTTGATTTCGATTGTTTTACCTGCTTTTTCGTAGAAAAGTTGACGGCCATTTTTTTTGATTTTGGTCAAACAAACTGGCTCAATCCCCCAAAGTTGGCGAGTAATTTCAAAATCTAAGCGAGTTTTTTGTTGTTCGGGGTAAATTTCGAGCAAAATTACATTTTCGGCTGCTTCACCATTCAACAGAACTTTTTTCATTTCATCGACATACGAAGCCATCGAAAGTCGATTGAAATATTGGCTAAATCCTTTTGGGTCAATAAAAAATTTGCGGTATTTCTGCCCCAAATACCACTGATAACCGAAAAGCGACGGAAAACCTTGTAATTCAATGAGTTGTGGACTTAATTCTCCGTTTTCGTCTTTACAAACTGCAAAATCAATCGCCAAAAAACTCGGATGAGCATCTTCGTTTGGTACATTTTGACTTTCTGGAATCGCACGATTAGTTTTTTCCTTGAAATCTGGTTTTAGCAAAACTTCAATTATATCATTACAAGCGTGTAAAAGCTTGATTTTCAAATCTTTTGGTACAAAAACGGGCGTTTCGGCAACTCTAAAATCAAGTTGATTGGGAAACTCTTTATGAATTTCTCCAATCATTGCCTCGTATTTTTCGGGCGTGAAACTTTCGTTGAATTGCTGTCTGATTGATGGTATCATAATGAGATATTTAAAGACCTTTTAGAAAGAAATCTTGTGCTGTTTTTTTACAAATAGCTTTGCTTCTTCCCATTTTTGGTTTTTTAACATTACAGGGGTTTCGGACTCATCGGCATCGTCGATTCCTCCAATGGCTTCAAAAATTATTTGAGAGTTTTTGGAGTACGGAAAGTGTTTATTATACCTTTCAAAACCTTTTTTTAATCCAAAATATTGAATAAGCTCGGCTATATCGAAATAATCCTTTTGTGTACGACGGGTAGTAATAGCGTCTAATTTCATGGCAAAAATATCAAGCGGGCTTGCCACGCGAATACCATCGATTGTGTCGAAATCTTCAAATTCCATATTCCAATAAGCAAAATCAACTTTTATTCCATTGTCAGCAATCGCAACATGATATTTACCATTCACGATAAGATTGATATTTTCATTTCTCGCCATCAATATATTGAGCGATTCGGGAATTTCAGAAGCTGAAAGTAAATCAATATCGACTGATTTTCGATGTCCATACAGAAGCGATAATGCTGTGCCACCCACGAGCCTAAAATTGGTAAGTTCTTCATATCCTTGCCATTTTTTTAGAACATTTAAAAGGGTAGGCGAGACGGTTTGGTATTGAAGCATGGAATTGATGTTCTTGGAATATTTAAAATCAATGAAGCAGTATTGATAGCATTTTTCTTGAGAAATTTTGCCGAAATTATAGCTTGTTTACTTTTCTCCATGCCATAAAATCTCAAAATTTCTTTCAAATCCATCAAAGTTCCATATTCAAAAACTCGGCTGATTATGAAGTTTGCTTTATTTTGATAATCTAAACTATCAAAATCAACATCCCAAAAAGCTTGTTTCGATAAATTTGGTTTTTCCATTTTATGCAACTGCTAATATTTGTTCGGCCGCATGATTCAAAAACGACGGAATGATAATTGACTCGGAGAGCATGATTTTGTCAGGGTCATCGAGGTGGTCAATCATTTGTTCGTATTTATCAGAGCCGTGTTCGCTTATTACGGCAATCATTTTTTCTTCTTGTTTGAAATAGCGAAGCATACCTTCGGCATCAGCTTCGGGGTGAAATTGCGTACCGAAAACTTCTTCTGAAAATCTGATTGCCATGATTGCCCTTTCAAGCGGAATATATTCTCTGATTTTTTCGAGACAAAGCACTTTCGCTCCAAAATCATTGATTTTCTGCCAATTTGGCTGAATCATCTGATAATCTCGTGAGTCAACAGCGTGAAAAACTTCGGGTAAACCGTTGAAAAATGGCTCAGTTTCGCCGTCGGTTGTGCGGTGCATTGGCATTACTCCAAACGAAGTTGAGCGACGTTTACAAATATAGCCCAACTGCAAATGATGGCTCGCCATTTGGAATGAGTGGCAAATCAGGAACAAAAACTTTTTGTTTTCGTTTGCTTGATTATGAGCAAAAATGCCGTCAATAAAATTACTAAATTTAGCTTCCCATTCGTGTCCTTCGGGCAATGGATTTCCTGGGCCACCCGATGAAATGAAAATATCATAATCCTCAATTTTAGGTATTTCATTCTTTTTTCTGACATCAAAAATATCGTAGTTTCCTTTGATACCTTCATGTGCGAAAAATTCCCCACACAACATTTTTATACAACGCATACCTTCATTGGCATAGCCGTTGTACATGTCTAAAATTGCAATTTTTATATTTTCTTTCATATTGATGAGATGTATTTTCGTGCAAATTTACAAAAATTTGACCTAAAACTAAAGGAAAGTCTTGTTTAAAGCCCGATGCGAGTTTCGCTGACAATATAGTCAACAACTGATTTTAGGCTTTTTGTTTCTTCAAAAACTTTTAATTGGCGGTCAGCTCCACTGCCCATTTTCAAGATTTCGTGAATATATTCTACTTCTTTTCGGCTACCAAGTTCGTCCAAAACGTCATCAACAAATTCCATTAGCTCTTCGGCAAGGTGCGAGTAGGGTACTTCGGTTTCTTTACCAAAATCAATCAAATTTCCCTTGATTCCGTAGCGAGCTGCACGCCATTTATTCTCACTAATCAGCATTCTATGATAAGGTCGGAAACTTAAATTTTGCTTGTGTAGCTTGTGCAATTTTGCAACAATTGCCTGCATCAAGGCCGCCAAACATATAGTTTCATCGACACGCATCGGAATATCACAAATTCTAAATTCCACGGTTGGGTAAAATGGATGCAAACGCACATCCCACCAAATTTTTTTGCCGTTGTCAATACAGCCAGTTTTGATGAGCAAATTTACATAACTGTCGTATTCGGACACGCTTGGGAAATAATCAGGAATACCAGTACGAGGAAATTTATCAAAAACTTTTGAACGATAAGACTTAAAACCAGTATTTCGTCCGCACCAGAAAGGCGAATTAGTCGAAAGTGCGTAAATGTGCGGCAAGAAATAGCGTGCCGCATTCAAAATCTGTATTCCTTCTTCACGACTCGGAATTCCGACGTGAACGTGCAAGCCAAAAATGAGGTTTGAACGAGCCACATCACGCATATCGTCGATTAGTTTGTCGTAGCGAGCGTCTTCGGTGATAAGCTGTTTCTGCCAGTCAGAAAATGGGTGCGTGCCAGCCGCCGCAATTTGCAGATTTTGTTTGGCCGCTAAATCGAAAAGCATTTTGCGGAGATAAGTTACCTCTTCACGTGCTTGTTGGATGTTTTCACAAACACTCGAAATCATCTCGACCACCGCTTGGTGCATTTCTTGTTTGATGCGTTCTTGTAAAATCACTTGCCCACCTTCGACCAATTTCGACATGTGTGAGCGTAATTCACGGGTTTTTGGGTCAATGGTTTGAAACTCTTCTTCAATACCTAAAGTAAATTGAGACATATTTTATATTGGTATTATTGTTTATGGGACATTATTTTTGTCTGTATGAAACACGATTTATGATTGGATGAATCATACTACAATTAAAAGAAAGGCCGTGACATTTTATTAATGACACGGCTCAATTTACTTTATTTTTTCTTAGCTGGAGCTTTTTTCGCAGGAGCTTCGGCTGGTGCTGCGGGCATGGCGGCATTGCTTACGTAAGTTCCCCAAGTACAGTTGTTTTTGCCATCAACTTGCTCAATTGCTCTTTCTATTGCCATTTTAGAGGCATTTTCTACAATCCAATCGAAGTTTCCTTGTCCAACTGAGTGAATATCGGCGTCGGGAGCAGGGTTACAGAAATCAATTGCATACGGAATACCATCACGAATCGCAAACTCAACCGTGTTGAAATCATAGCCCAAAGCGTGGTTTAGTTTCAAAACATAATCGGTAATTGTAGCCATGAGTTTTTTATGAGCCTCACCAGTAGTTTTTGGCTGCGTAGCATATCTCAAATGGTGCGGATTGCGTGGCTCATACGGCATGATATGCACATACTTTCCATTTAGGCAATAACAACGATAATAATCTGTAAAAATAATTTCTTCCTGCAAAAGCATTACCAATTGACCAGTTTCACCGTGTTTTTGCCACAAATCATCTGGATTATCAACTCTGTAAACACTTTTCCAGCCGCCGCCCGAATGCGGTTTCATGTAGGCAGGAAAACCAATTTGGTCGAACATATATCCCCAATCAAGCGGAGCAACCAAGTTGCGGAAAGATTTTTCGGATGTATCATCTGGGCGTTCTTTTGATGGTAAAAGTACGGTTTTTGGCACAGGAACGCCCAATTTTACTGCCAAACAGTTATTAAAAAACTTTTCATCAGCACTCCACCAAAATG
>JBKBSS010000253.1:0-4789 GCA_046291385.1 Emticicia sp.
AAATCAATCAAGATGTACTTTACAGAGGTCGTTCTTATGAGACTCTCGGAGAAGCAACGTCAACCATTGGCCATCGCCTCACGGGAAGTACCAATGGAAAAAAAGCCGAAGAGTATGCCCATAAGCTATTTAAAGAGTATGGTTTTGTGGATGTAAAATATCTGCCTTTTGAGGTAGAATCTTGGGCGAGAGACACCGTAAGTTTAGCAATCGTGCCGAAGGGTAGCGATAATTTTCGTGATGTAGAAGTAGTAGCTTTGGCACATTCGCCAGTTTCTTCGCACTTACAGGGCCAACTTATTGATTGTGGCGATGGAATAGAATCTGATTTTGAAAAAGTAAAAGCCGAGGTAAAAGGGAAAATTGCGTTATTCAACATCAATATTCAGTCGCCCGAAAATAAGGGGAATAAGAATTTGCATCGCTCCGAAAAAACCGCTTTGGCTATCAAATATGGTGCTGCGGGCGTAATTATTGCCAATGCCGTTGACGGTGGAGTGCTTTTGACAGGAACTGCTTCGGTAACGGGCGAGTTAATTCCGATTCCTGCCGTTTGTATTTCGGTAGAAAGTGGCAAGGCGATTCGTAAATGGATAAAAGACGAGCCAAATTTATTGGCTGTCATTGATATGCGAAATTTCAGCCGACCAATCAGAGCCAGAAATGTTATTGCGACGCTGCCAGGAAGCTCAAAAAAATACAAAAAAGAGAAAATCATCATCGGTGGCCACTTAGATTCGTGGGATTTGGCAACTGGTGCGATGGATAATGGCATTGGCTCTTTTACGGTCTTGGACATTGCAAGGGTTTTCCAGTCTCTAAATCTTCGACCAAAACGCACCATTGAGTTTGTGATGTTTATGGGCGAAGAGCAAGGTCTGCTTGGCTCGAAAGCGATGGTGAAAAAATATAAAGAAGAAGGAAAAATCGACCAAGTTCAGCTAATGGTTAACCTTGATATGGTCAATAATGCCAAAGGTTTCAATGCGATGGGTCGCCCAGAGTTACAGAAATTTTTTGATGAAATCGGCAAAAAAATCAAAGATATTGATTCAACGTTCACCAATACAAATCGCAACTCTGCTGGATTACACTCTGACCATCAGCCATTTATGATTGAAGGAGTGCCAGTTTGTTCGCCAGCGGGAAATTTTCCTGTGAAAGCCTATAACTGCTATCATGCCAACTGCGACAACTTTGATTTGATTGACAAAAAGCAAATCAATAACAATGTTCGTTTTACGGCAATGATGCTTTATGCCTTGGCCGAAGCCGAACAATTGCCAGTAAAGAAAATGAATGACCAAGAAACCAAAGAGTTTTTGATTAAACAAAATCTCAAAAATGAATTGATTATTGGTAAAGATTGGCGTTGGGAACAATAAAAGTTATTTTAGAAAAACGTGGCCTCATCAAGCGAAACTTGATGAGGCTTTTTTATATACTTTTGCCCTCATCAATAATAATTAAAACACATAAAAAGCGTATCAAATCAAGAAAAATCTATTCTTAATTTGATACGCTTTGTATTTATGTGGGGCGAAAATCTTGTTCGCACATAATAATTTATGCAAAAACTTCTTCGAGTTGTTCTCTTTTCGGGAAGTCAGGCGTTACTAAATCTGCTTCTGGTTTGTAGATATACGGCATCGGGAAACCTCTTTCTTTAAAAGTCGGCTCAACCATATTATTATAACGCAACTGAATGGACCAACGGATATTTTTGGTAATATTTTCGCCCGAACGGTGAACCAGAAATGCCGAGAAAACCAATAAATCGCCCACTTCAAATTGGGTTTGTACGTAGTCTTCTTCTGGAATAGCCTCTTGAATACTTCCTAAATAACCCGAAGTGTCAGATTTTAAAAGTCCAACTGTATGGCTGGCTGGTACGATTTGCAATGCACCCAAATCGGCACCGCAATCAACCATCGGAAACCACATAACGATACTATCGAGCGAGCCTTGACCAGTTCTCCAGTCTTGGTGAGCCCCCAATTTCCAGTGGCTACCGCCTTTTGATAAATATCGGCTGTTAAATTGCATCGAAGGACGAACGCCAATCATCGGAAACTCATAGCCTAAATCTTTCAATACATTGATAATTTTAGGGTCAGTACCGAGATGGTGCAACGAAATTAGGTGTTGTGCTTGTTTTCCTGTATTTACAAAAGTTGTAAAATCAGCCTCGAATAAATCGAACATGGCTTGCTCGAAAGTATCACGGTCGTTGATGTCAACTTTTTTGCCCAAAACTCGCTCAATTTGCAAGGCAAAAAGATTGCGTGCTTCGGTGTAAATTTGATTAATTTCTTCTTTTGAAAAGAAATTTTTGATGATAATATATCCGTCTTTGTTGAATTGTTGTTTCATGGTAAACATTTCTTTATTGTGGTGCAAATTTAAACGCTACTTTATTTATAAAAACTGACTTTAATCAGTTTTAAAATGTGTTTTTAGATAAGTTTCAATATCATTTTTAATCTTGTCCATCAAATAACAATGGTGGTAATATTTGTGAGTTTGTAGGAGAGATGAATAATGAATTAGTTGATTTCTATATTGATGAATTTTGTTGGTTTTTTCTTCCTGTTGTGTGCTTAACTTTTTAAATTCTTCAATTTTTTGTTTCCTTGAGTGTTCATATAATGGGTTCATTAGTAAAGGAACCACATTATTATAAAGTGTATGACCTTGAATAAATAAATAGGTGTTTTCTTTGGAAAGCCCTAAATCGCTTAACTCTTTTTGCAACTCAATTTTAGTGTTATTTTCAATTTCAGGCAAAGAAGCTAATTTTTCTTTGACTCTTTCGGAAAGTGATTCTAAATCATTCCCTAATTTAAAATCAATATTATTCAGAAGTTTTATTATAGAACAAAAATCTGAAATAGGGAAAATATGTTTTGGTAGATTCTCTTCTTGCCAATATTTTAAACTTTCATCATTTAATTCCTTTACTTTTAGTTGATAATTAACTTGGTGAAGTTCATTTTCTTGCTGGCTTTGTCTTTCGTAAAAAAAAGAGTAGAGAAATAAGTCATAAATAATTTCGGAGTATTTTTTTATAAACTCTGAACACTCAAATGTTTGATTGTCATTTAATGTTGTTTCAATTAGAATTTGGTTAAGGCTTTCTGCATAACACTTATAGTTTTCTATCGAATAGGTGTAAGTTTGAAAAATGAAAGTATTTTGATTGAGTATTCGTGATTGCTTTGTAGCACCATTTAACAAATAATCATAGTCACTATCAACACACAAAAGCATAAATACACCTGCTTTATCTGCCATTTTTAATACTTCTTGCTTGCCCCGATTTAATGATGTTTTTGAAGCAGGATTTATTTTTGTTTGAATCTGAAATTTGTTAAAAATATCTTTCCAAAAGGGAATATCGTCTTCGTTTTCTACAAAAACTTCGATAATAGTTCCTTTTCGTTTGTTGAGTGCATTTTGACTTTCAAAATAATCAGAGCTTATTTTATCAGTTAGTCTCGACATAAAATCTTAATTTTTAGTCTGAATTTCTGACATTTCAAAAACTTTATCTTTCCATCCATTGATAACAATTGAGGGTGAGTGCGTAGCGATTATAATCTGCACATTTTCATTCAATTTTCTGATATTATCAATTAGATTTTCCTGCCAGTCAGGATGTAAAGATATTTCGGGTTCATCCATTATCATTATTGAATGCTTTTCGTCTTGCACAAGTGTTGTTAACAAAATAATAAGCATTTGTTTTTCGCCCGAAGACAACTGATAAGGGCTTATCTCTTTTTCACCTCTTTGTATAAAAGAAATTTCGTTTTTCGTTCTATCAATTTTCTTTTGTGTATGACTGAAAAGAGCGTCTATTGTATCTAAAAATAAAGTTTTTTTTGCACTAACTTTTATAATATTATTTTCGCCCTTTTGTAAAATATCTATTGCTCGATTTCCAATTGTTATTTGATAATCAAGGTATTTTTTTTGAAGTCCAAAAATAATCATATCCAAAAAAGACTTCACCTCATTTGTTGTAAGATTTTTAACGATTATGCTGCTTAGGAATGGCTGTTCGAAGGTATTAATTAAAGAAAAAGAATACTTAATCTCATCCAATTGAGCAGGGTTTCTAAATTCCCATGTAGGCTGTTTATTTATGAGTTGGGTGCTTATCGAATTCCCGTTATTAAATTCTATCTTGGTAGATTCTGCTTTTTCAAGCGTTTCGATTTCCTCATTTCTGGAAAATGCCACTTCAATAAGATTCATTATAGTACTTTTTCCGCTACCGTTATCGCCAGCCAAAATATTGACATCAGGATTCAAATTCCAAACGAAATTCAAATCCTCATATCCCCAAAGTTTTTTTATTTCTACTTTAGTTATGTACTTAATTTCTTCTTGCATGAGTATTTATTTTTCTAAAACAGCATAGGCAAAACCTGCCGCTCCGAAACCATTACCATTATATAACAAATATTTCTTGCCATTATGTTCATAGCAGTGAGCATAATTTATCATTTGGTAGTCAAAATCGGCTGGATTTTCTGATTTATGGATACCAACTAAATCATCTTTACGCTCCCATTTGTAGCCATCAACCGATTCGGCGTAGCCCAAACGATAACTTTGATTACGGTCAGTACGATAATCAAGTGTATGACGATAAGAATAGTACATCTTAAAAATACCGTCTTCGTGAAACACACTTGGACGACCTACGGCATGAAGAAAATCATCAAAAGGAAGGGCAACGTCACCCGTTGGAGTCCAATTAATGCCATCATCTGAAACAGCA
>JBKBSS010000254.1:0-4758 GCA_046291385.1 Emticicia sp.
TTCTTGAAGAATCCAAAAATAGACGTATCAGATTAGCAAATTTTGACAGGTAATTATTAGCAGAAATACTATCACGGGTAAGTATAAAACTCTGTACGGCATTGAGTGCATTAAACACAAAATGTGGGTTCATTTGCAACTGCAAAGTACGAAGTTCGAGTTCGGTTACTTGTTTATAATGACGTTGTTCTTCGTCAGCCCAAAATTTCAGGAAGCGTTCTCGACCATAAAACAAGCCGAAGAGTATGACGAAGCAAGCCCCCCAAAACCACCACGAACGCCACCACGGATACTCAATATTAAAATCAATGTAGATAGGCTTACTTTCTTTGTTGTTTTTTGTAGATACAGCAATGATTTCGAAGCGATAAATGGCTGGGCGGAGTGTATCCACTCTTATCTCATTTTTTTGTAAATTCACCCATGAGTATATTTTATCACCTTCAAAGCTATTTTCTTTGATTCGATACTTATACAGCACATCTGCTGTCAGCGGCTGCGTTGTGAACCTTAACTCAATGGCATTATTTTCATAATCTATATTATATGAATCGGCGAGTGGAAAGATTCTACCCGCAATCTCAATTTCTGTAAAAATAATCTTAGAGGGAGCGTCTTTCTGCAATGTTTTTTTTTGCTGACCATAAATTTCAGGATTTGCTAAGGTGCATAATGAAAGAATTATGAAGCAAAATCGTGACATTTAAAAGAAATGGATGAGGTTTGGGCTAAACGGTTGGTAAAAATACATCTTTAAACCTGAAAGCGAAAGGAGTTGAACCATTTTTATTGATACTGGCGAACCTTTCTTTGGCATTTTGCAGTGTCGGCGTTTCATTTTCTGAAATCCAGCAATGGGCTATTGATTGGTCCTGATAATCTGGAGATATTTACTTGGGCGAGGTGAAACTTTTACATTTTGTTTGGGAATAGAAACGTGCAAAGTCTAATGAGATAACCCATACCTTGCACGTTTTTAACATCATTTTTTAGTTCAAATCCAATTCCACTTGAATCGACTTCACTTTTTCTTTTAAAGCCTCCAAAGTAACATCAAATTCGTCTTTTTTCTTCAATTTGGCTCTTACGCCTACATAAAATTTAATTTTTGGCTCAGTTCCCGATGGGCGACAAGTAAATTTAGTACCATCTGCCGTAAAGAATTGAAGCACGTTAGACGACTCAATGCCCATTTCGCCCGCTGGAATGGCTTTTTCTTCGCCAGTTTTCAAATCTTTTGTGATGAGCGATTTATAATCATCCATGCGGATAACTTTCGAGCCTGCCAATGATTTTGGTGGTTTCGTTCTAAAATCAAGCATCATTTGCTGAATTTCTTCTGCTCCTGTTTTGCCTTTTTTAGTCAATGAAATGAGTCCCTCGTAATAGAAACCATTTTTTTGGTACATTTCGGCCAAGAAATCGAACAGAGAAAGACCTTCATTTTTAGCAAAAGCCGTTAGTTCGGCAATCATTGCACAACTTGCGATAGCGTCTTTGTCACGTACTTTATCGCCAATCAGATAACCGTAGCTTTCTTCGCCACCACCGATGAAAGTTTGTTTGCCTTCCATTTCTCTGATTACTTGAGCAATATACTTGAAGCCCGTGAGCGTATTATAGCAATTTACGCCCGCTTTGGCGGCCATTTCGTCAATCAAATCGGTGGTTACGATTGTTTTGGCTACAAATTCATTTCCCGTTAATTTTTTGGCTTTTTTCCATGCTTTTAACAAATAATAGATAATCAAACTTGCGGCTTGATTTCCGTTCAACAATTGCCACTCGCCTTTTGGGTCTTTAACGGCCATGCCTACACGGTCGGCGTCGGGGTCAGTTGCAATTACCAAATCAGCGTTGATTTCTTTGGCTTTTTTCAAGGCCAAACTCATGGCTTCTTGCTCCTCGGGATTCGGATAAACTACCGTCGGGAAATTTCCATCGGGCGTGGCTTGTTCTTCTACTACATGAACATTCGTAAAGCCCAACTGTGCCAATGCCTTCGGAACCATCGTGATACCCGTTCCGTGAATCGGAGAAAAAACAATGCTCAAATCCGATTGTTTTTTTATCATTCTTGGATTTACGCAAATACTTTTCACAGCTTTCAAATAAGCCTTATCAAGCACTTCGCCAATCATTTTGATGCGTTTCTTAACGCCCTTAAACTTAATATCTTTTACATTCGTAATGGCGTTTACTTCGGCCACAATATTTTTATCGTGCGGAGAAACAACCTGCGAGCCATCTACCCAATAAACTTTATAACCGTTATATTCTCGTGGATTGTGCGATGCTGTGATAACAATACCGCTTTGGCAACCCAACTGACGCACTGTAAACGAAAGTTGTGGCGTAGGACGAAGCTCTTTGTACAAATAAACCGTGATGCCATTGGCCGAAAGAATATCGGCCGCTACACGAGCAAATTCGGGTGAAAAATTACGGCTATCGTGAGCAATCGCAACTTTTATTTCTTGACCAACAAAAGTTTTATTCAGATAATTTGCCAAGCCTTGTGTAGCCGCACCAACCGTATAATTGTTCATGCGGTTAGAGCCAACGCCTATTTCGCCACGCATACCGCCAGTTCCGAACTCTAAGTTTTTGTAGAAAGAATCGGTTAGTTGAGTGCTATTTCCTTCGTCAATAAGTTTCTGAATACTGTTTTTTGTATCATCATCGTACTTACCTTTGAGCCAAGTTTTGATGTTTTTTTCTGCCGTTGTATCTAATTTGAGTGCTTTTAGCATAACTAAATTTCGTATTGATTGAATTTCGTGAAAGATTTTGAACAAATTAAAGCAAGTTTTTGATGTTTTTCAAGAATGTCGAATATTTTACACATACTTTGTCGAAAATTTTCAAAAAAATACACGTTATGGACTCTGGCATCGTATTTTACAGCTATCTATTGGCGTTTTATACTATATTTCTTCATTCTTGAGTACTGTTTTATGGAATGTCTAAATACTCAAAAACTACTTACGTCATATTTAATCTTAGAATCGTCGGTAAATTAGGAGAATCTTTTTTAAATATTTTACTTTGTCAACTTTACGATAGAAATTTGTCTTTTATACAACTTCAAACAATAAATAATAGTCAAATATGAAAATGTCATTAAATCCAGTATTCGTTTTATTTGTAGGTTTATTTCTTACATCTTGCGTTGCGAAAAAGAAACTAACAGCTCTGCAATCTCAATACGACAAAGCACAAGCTGATTTAGTAAAATGCGGCGATAACGTGCAAGACTACAAAGATAAACTTGAACGTATGAGCAGATTGCAGCAAGAAAGTGAAACTCGAAAAAACGCTACTCTTTCGACTGTGCAACAACGTGACCAGCAAATCAATGACTTGAAAGACCAAGTGGCTGATTTAAGGAAATTGCGTGACAAACAAATCGAACAAGTTGGAAATCTGACTGTACTTTCAAGGGCAGCTAATGATAACATTGATAAAACTTTATCGCAGTTGGCTACGAAAGACAAATACATTAATTTAATCCAAGCGGCTCGCACAAAAGCTGATTCAATCAATTTGGCTTTGGCAGTTAATTTAAAAAGTGTATTGAATAGCGGCCTTGACGACCAAGATGTAGAAATAAAAGTTGATAAAACTGTGGTTATGATTAATATCTCAGACAAGATGTTGTTTAGCACAGGAAGCTCGAAAATATCGCCAAATGCGAACGCAGTTTTGAACAAAATTGCTCAAATCGTAAAATCAAGACCAGATTTAGAAGTAATGGTTGAAGGTTACACTGATAATGTAGCAATTAACACCGATTGCCTTGACGACAACTGGGACTTGAGCGTGAAACGTGCCACGTCGGTTGTGCGTACTTTACAACAAAATTTTGGCATTGACCCTAATAAGTTGATTGCAGCAGGTAGAGGCGAATTCAATGCCCTTACGACGAATGATTCTGCCGAAAATCGTGCAAAAAACCGTCGTACTCGTATTATTTTGATGCCAAAAATCGACCAATTCTACGATTTATTGAATCCTGATAAAGTTAAGTGAGTTAATAGTTTACAAATAAAAATGGGTGAATATTTCAGAAATATTCACCCATTTTTATTCATTTAGATGAAACAAGTTTCTCACTCACTTGCAATCATTCACAATTAAACTCAATCTTCTCGCATACGCTCACGGGTCACGTCTCGCTCCTTGATACTATCTCGTTTATCATACAATTTTTTACCTTTTGCCAAAGCAATATCTAATTTGGCAAAACCGCCATCATTGATAAAAAGTCTGGTTGGAATTACCGTCAAACCTTTATCAGTCAGCTTATTGGCCAGTTTTTTCAGTTCTTTTTTCTTTAGTAAAAGTTTTCTATCTCGGAGCGGAGCATGATTGTAGTGCGTGCCTTGCTCATATTTCGAGATATTTAGGTTTTTTACATACAATTCTTCTTTATCAAAATAGCAATAGGCATCGACCATACTAAATTTATTCAATCGGATAGATTTTATTTCAGTACCAGTCAAGACCATTCCTGCCGAATATTTCTCCAGAAAGAAAAACTCGAAACTTGCCTTCTTATTTGTTACATCGACTTTTTTTGCTGCTTTTTCTGCCATCTTTTCGCTATCTCTAAAAACTTTGTGCCTATTTCTCACAAAGTTACAAATAAAAAAAATCCCTACCTCAAAATAGTGGCAGGGATTCCGACTTACGTGCTTTCCTAATAATCCATGTATAAGCTCTATAATTGGATTCGACTTCAAAATGAGAATTTTC
>JBKBSS010000255.1:0-4734 GCA_046291385.1 Emticicia sp.
CGCAAGCAAATGAGCGAATTGCGTTTAGAAATGGGAACTCGTTTGGGTTTAAGAAATCCACAAGAGTTTAAAGCCCTTTGGGTGTTAGATTTTCCGCTGTTAGAATACGGCGAAGAAGAAGACCGTTGGTTTGCAATGCACCACCCGTTTACAAGTCCGAAGCCAGAAGATATTCCTTTGCTCGAAACAAATTTGGGTGCAGTAAGAGCGAATGCTTACGATATGGTTATCAACGGAACAGAAGTTGGTGGAGGTTCGGTGCGTATTTTCCAAAGACCATTACAACAAAGAATGTTTGAGGTTTTAGGATTTACCGACGAAGAAGCCAAAAAACAATTCGGTTTCTTGATGGATGCGTTTGAATTTGGAGCTCCACCTCACGCAGGTATCGCTTTCGGTTTCGACCGTCTTTGTTCAATCTTCGGTGGTGCTGATTCGATTCGTGACTTTATCGCTTTCCCGAAAAATAATTCAGGACGTGATATGATGATTGACTCGCCATCAACAATCGACGCCAAACAAATGGACGAATTGAAGATTAAAACTGTTTTATAATAGTCAACTGACGATAGTCGATAGACAACAGTTTACATACAAAAAGAGCTAAATCTTAAAAATTTAGCTCTTTTTTACTTTTCGACTATCTTTTTCTGTGGACTGCCAACTGAAAACTGTTAACTCATCTACACTTTCCAACCTTCTCGGTAAGTTCTGCCCACAAATTGGTTTGCTTCTTCCAAGTTAGTGATTCGCATATTTTCACCGTCCCAAAGGAGTTTTTTTCTTGCATAAAACTCCATCTGACCTTTGCTATTTTCTTTTCTGAGCATATAACTTCTAATAGCCAAATTACCCATCAACACAGTTTCAGTCATCGGGCCAGCATAATCGAATGATGAAGTCAAGCCTTGATGTTCTTTGCTATTGAAACCAGCTTTACAAGCATCTACCCAAAGTCGTTGGTGTCCGTATTCTGATTCAATGTCTTTTGGTAAATCTGGACCAACTTCTTTTGTGCCATCATTCATGTATAATTTTGGCATCAATGGCGAACTATCGTTGATGTTTGTCGAAATAATACCTTTTTCACCGATGATTAAGACACCGTTAGCACTATTTGCCCCACCAATATCATCGTTCGCAGGAATAATGTCAGGGTGCGAAGGTCTGATACCGCCATCGCTCCAAGTCATTTCGATTGGAGATTTACTTTTGGCAGTTGCTCCAAAGTGTAAGGTAATAAACGAAGACGCAGGACAACCTTCTGGATTATAATCTGCCGTCCACATTTTTGAGTAAACCGAAGCAACGCTACATTCGGCATCAGTTGGGTATTTTAAACCCAGCGTTCTAAACGGAATATCAATTAAATGGCAACCTACATCGCCCAATGCACCTGTGCCGTAATCCCACCAGCCACGCCAGTTGAATGGGTGCATATTCGGAATATATGGTTTGCTTTCATTTGGGCCGAGCCACAAATTCCAATCTAAATCTTTTGGTTTTAAGCTATCATCTGGCTTTGGCATCGGATTTCCTTGTGGCCAAACTGGGCGATTTGTCCAAATCTGAACCTTTGAAATTTTTCCCAATCTGCCCGAATCTATCCACGCTTTTACTGTATTCAATAATGGATTTGACGCACCTTGATTACCCATTTGGCTCACGATTTTGTATTTTCGTGCCATTTCGGTCAATAATCTTGCTTCACGAATATTGTGAGTCATTGGTTTCTGCACATACACATGTTTGCCTCGCTCCATTGCAAAAGCCGCCGCAGGGCCGTGTACGTGGTCAGGTGTAGAAATTGTTAGGGCATCAATGTCTTTTTCTTTGTCCAACATTTCACGATAGTCGGCATAAAGTTTGGCATTGGGAAATAACTTCACGGTGTCTTTTGCCGTACCCGAAAAATCAACATCACAAAGGGCAACGATTCGCTCTCGGCCATTGACTGAAGCGTTTTTTATATCACTTCGCCCTTTTCCGCCTGCTCCAATGGCAGCGATGTTGAGTTGGTCACTCGGTGCTATGAAGCCGATTCCACCAAGAACATTTCTCGGAACAATAAAAAATGAAGACGCAATCGCTCCTTTTTTTATGAACTCTCTCCGAGATTCATTTACTTTTTTTTTCATTTTTGTTTCTGATTTGTAGGATTGAATAAATGAGCATCAAATACGATTGACTTTTCGTAGGGAATGCTTTCAGTCAGCTAAAATAATAAAAATTGAGCTAAAATGTTAATAGTCTGTAAGTTTTTACTCTTTGTTTTCAAAATTAAAACTTTAACATAAGTATAAAGAGCAAAATATGTTATTCTTTCAGAATTTTAAGTTAGCGATTTAACAATTTACTTAATTTTGAGGATAAAATATTATATGATAATGGCATATAAAAGAAAGAAAGTGATTTTATCAGCATCAGATTTGATTCATAAAACATTGATTATCAACAAATAATAACCCTAATAACAGATATTTGATAAAGACTTTCTTACTTTGTAACCACATCAACAATTTATCATTAACCATCCGACATTAACAAAATGTATTCTTTCGACTACGACTACCGAGTCCGCTACGCCGATATTGACCAAATGGGCTATATGTACTATGGAAATTATGCCAAACTCTACGAAATTGGACGTGTAGAAGCCTTACGTTCGCTGGGTTTACGTTACCGAGATTTGGAAGAAACGGGAATAATCATGCCAGTTTATGAAAACAAATCTCGCTATATTTCGCCTGCTAAATATGATGATTTAGTTACGATTCGAGTGATTATCAAGGAATTACCGAAGGTAAGAATAATTTTTAATTACGAAATTTATGACGAGCAGCATACGCTTTTGCACACTGGCGAAACAACGTTGGTTTTTGTAAGCACTTCAAATAACCGCATTACGACTTGCCCGAAAGAAATTACCGACAGGTTATTGCCTTTTTTCCAGTAAAGCAATTTTCTAAAATGCTTCAAAAAAGAGCCACTTCAAGAAGAAAGTGGCTCTTTTTAATGAGCAACAATTTAAAAAATTGTTCTACAACTTCGGGTGTTTTTTATGAAAATCCGTTGCATCTTGATAAGCCTTTGCTACTTGCAATAATTTTGCTTCACCAAATAATTTACCCATAAAAGTAATACTTACGGGGCGGCCTTCTGGGCGGAAACCATTTGGTAAAACCACGCACGGATGTCCCGTAAGATTGGTCATAGTCAGGTTTTTACTGAATGAAGGCGTGACATAAACATCAAATCCTTTCAAGGTTTTATCTAATTCTTGAATCAATAAAGTACGGTGGCGATTGGCTTGCAGATACTCAACCGCAGGCACAAATCGAGCCGAACGAAAAGCATTTGGCCAAGCATTTTTGTTTTGTCTGACCATCAAATCATCTTTGCCTGAGCGAGTCAAATCATCAAAAGCAGCGGCCGCTTCTACACCCAACAAAAAGCTAATTTCATTCGATGGCAAAGTTGGTAATTCAATCGGAATCAACTCTGCACCGAGTTTTTTAAGCGTAACTAAAGTAAGTGAATCGGTCGTTTTATTTGGGTAACGTCGCTCAAAATCGCTTTTTACGTAAGCAATTTTCATACCTTTAATTCCCTTAGTTCCATCATAATTAAATGGAGCTTTCATGCAAGTAAAGTCTTGATTATCAACCCCTTGAATCGCATTTATAACAATCGCACAATCTTCAACCGTGCGGCAAATTGGCCCCAATTTATCCATACTCCAACTCAAAGCCATTGCACCTGTGCGAGGCACTCGCCCAAAGGTCGGACGCAAACCCGTAGTTCCGCACTCAGTAGAAGGCGACACGATAGAACCGAGCGTTTCGCTACCGATAGCAAAAGGTAAAAGTCCAGCCGAAACCGAAGAAGCCGAACCCGCCGATGAGCCACTCGAACCACGTTTCAAATCCCACGGATTTAAGGTTTTTCCACCAAACCAAACATCGCCCATGGCGAGTTCACCCAACGTCAATTTTGCACAAAGCACCGCTCCTGCTTGCTCCAAACGCTGAATCACGATGGCATCTTTATCAATCGTTTGGTCTTTATAAGGCACCGAACCCCAAGTTGTTTTATAGCCTTTCACAGCCAATAAATCTTTCGCACCGTAAGGAATTCCGTGCAAAAATCCACGATATTTACCCGCCTTAATCTCGGCATCAGCTTGGGCGGCTTGTTTCAAAGCTAAATCTTCAGTGATTGTAACCACACAATGCAGTTGAGTATCGTATTTTTTGAGTCTTTCCAAAAAAAACTTAGTCAATTCAACCGAAGTAATTTGTTTATTTTTGAGCAATTCGCCCAATTCTCGCACCGAATAAAACGCCAAATCGTCACGATTTACGGGCAATTTTACGGCCGAAATTTGTGAAGCTTTAAAAGGCAAATAGCTTTTTTCAAACTCAAAACCCACAGGAAGCGGATTGAAATATAAAGCTGGCGAAACGCTATTATCAAGCGGCACTTTTCGGATAGCTTCAAAATCTTTTTGATTATCTCGCAAATCATTGAGCATCGAATCGGCTTCGGCATCGGTAAAATCAAGTCCTAAAATCTTTTCAGCTTGGTTGATAACTTCAACTGTAAGTGGCGGATTTTCGACAACTTTTGTAATAAATGCTCCAAGCGAAAGGGAAAATAAACAGGCAACGGGTAAAATTAGTTTCTTCATATTTATTGATGGGTTAGACCCACAATTTACTAAAAGTTTGGTAT
>JBKBSS010000256.1:0-4711 GCA_046291385.1 Emticicia sp.
GTAATATAATAATTGGTAATATCGGGCGAAGTAAAAGCATTATTTTCGCCGCCTACTTTTTGTAGAGGTTCGTCGTAAGCTGGAATATTTTTCGAGCCACCAAACATCAGATGCTCAAAAAGGTGAGCAAAACCTGTTTTATTTTCATCTTCGTCACGTGAGCCGACATTATATAAAATATTAAATGCCGCCATTGGGGTCGTATGGTCTTCGTGGACGTAAACTTCTAAGCCGTTTTGTAAAGTAAAGTGTTGGTAATTAATCATCAGAACGCAAAGTGCTAAAGCACGATTAAGAATTTAGAATAAAAATGGTTATTTTACTCTTCGCACGAAATTGTACGAACTACAAAGTTAAAACATCTTTCCGAAAGCAAAAGTTTATCCTTACTTTTGCCAAAAAGAAATCTGTAATTTATGAATATTAGAATAGGGCAAGGCTACGACGTACACCAACTGGGCGAAGGTTACGATTTATGGTTGGGTGGCGTAAAAATTCCGCATACAGTTGGTTCGGTTGGGCATTCGGATGCCGATGTATTGCTGCACGCCATGTGCGATGCACTTTTGGGAGCCGCCGCAATGGGCGATATCGGCAAACATTTCAAAAACACCGACCCACGTTGGAAAGGCATCGACAGCAAGATTTTATTGAAAATCGTAGTAGAAATGCTCGAAAAAGAAGGCTATAAAATCGGAAATATCGACTCGACGGTTTGTTTGCAAGAACCCAAAATTAGCAAATATATTCCAGAAATGGTGAAGGCGATTTCGGAAGTAACTGGTTTACCCGAAAATTGTATTTCAATCAAAGCCACAACCACCGAAGAAATGGGTTTTGTTGGCCGAAAAGAAGGATTAGATGCCCATGCTATTGCATTGATTTATAAGTGATAAACGTCATCACCGCAAGTCTGACGTGTTTAAGGAAGGCTTCGCTTCAAGCGAAGCCTTCCTTTTTGTATGTTGAAGCCTGTCTTTTTTGTCATTACATCGCCAATTTAAACCTAATGGTCGAAAACCGTTGTAAGACTACATGAAATTATTCGTTTTTCATTAAATTGCATAAAACATTTTCATAATCTTCGTTCAAACGTCAGGCTTGCGATACAGGCGTTTGTGAAAACCTACCATTATTTAATGAAAAAACTTGCTTTTACGGTCGGTACAATGCTGACTATCAGTTGTTTACAAGCCCAGCAAATCAAAATTGGTGACAATGCTGGCACTGTCACTTTTGAAGAATACGAACCAAAATCTACGCTTGTTGTTGCAGGAAAATCAATCACTCGTGCCAAATTTCCGTTTATTGATGTGCATAATCATCAATGGGAAATGAACTCGAAAGAAAGCCTGACGAAGCTCATTAGCGAAATGGACAAGATGAACATGGGTTTGATGTGTAACCTAAGCGGGCGTGGTTTTGGGCAAGATGAAGCCAAAAGTACGGCAGGAATTACGGGTATGATTGATGCCGTGAAAGAAAATTACCCAACTCGTTTTGCGATTTTTACGAATATTGATTTTTCGAAAATCAACGAACCAGATTGGACAGCCAAAGCCGTAAAAATGCTCGAAGACGATATGAAATTACGTGGAGCAAAAGGCTTAAAAATCTATAAAAGTCTCGGTTTTAGTGTAAAAGACAACGGAAAACTCGTACCAGTGGATGATGCCCGCATCGACCCGATTTGGGCGAAAGCTGGTGAGTTGGGTATTCCAGTATTAATTCACACCGCTGACCCTGCTTCTTTTTGGAATCCTTTAGATGCCACAAACGAACGTTGGCTCGAACTTAAAACTCACCCAGGCCGCAAGCGTGATGCTTCGGCAGGAAAAGATTATTCGTGGGAGCAACTCATTGAGCAGCAGCACAATGTATTCAGAAAACACTCAAAAACTACGTTTATCAATGCTCACATGGGCTGGTATCCAAACGATTTGGCAAAGTTGGATAGCCTAATGGATGCTTTCCCGAATATGTATGCTGAAATCGGGGCGGTCATTGCCGAGTTAGGTCGTCAACCACGGATGGCTAAGAAGTTTTTTGAAAAACGCCAAGACCGTATTCTTTTTGGAAAAGATTCGTGGGTTCCCGACGAATACCAAACCTATTTTAGAGTTTTGGAAAGTGAAGATGAATATTTCCCTTACCACAAAAAATACCACGCATACTGGCGTATGTACGGAATGGGGCTTTCGGATGAAGTTTTGAAGAAAGTTTATTACAAAAATGCACTGAAAATTATTCCAGGCTTAGATAAATCGAAATTTCCAAAGTAAGTATATTGAACGCTGGCAGGGGCTTGTAGCCCTGCCAGCGTTTTTCAGTAAATAAATTATAATAACCTAAACCAAATCATGAAAAAAACTTACATCTTCATCACTACAATGTTGATTGTGAGCAACTTAGCTTTTTCGCAAAAGAAAAAGGTTGTAACTGCTCCAGTTCCCGACAAACTCGAATTATTGAAACAAGAAGTTATCAAGAAAATTGACGACCGACAAAAGTTTACGCAAGAAGTAAACGACCAAATTTTCAGCTTTGGCGAATTAGGTTTTCAAGAATACGAAACTTCAAAGTATTTAACCAATTTACTCGAAAAAAACGGTTTCACCGTTGAGCGAGGTGTGGCAGGAATGCCAACTGCTTGGATTGCAAAGTGGGGTTCGGGTAAGCCAGTAATTGCAATTGGTAGCGATATTGACTGTATTCCGAAGGCTTCACAAAAACCTGGGGTTGCTTATAAAGACCCAATCGTTGAAGGGGCTCCAGGGCATGGCGAAGGACATAATTCTGGGCAGGCTCTCAATATTACGGCCGTTCTGGCTTTAAAAGAAGTCATGGAACGAGATAAAATTTCGGGAACGCTCGTGCTTTGGCCTGGTGTAGCCGAGGAACAAGTAGGAGCGAAGGCGATTTTTGTGCGTGAGGGCTATTTTAAAGATGTTGATGCTTGTATTTTTACCCACGTGGCCGATAATTTAGGCGTCTCGTGGGGCGATGCGGGAAACAATGGTTTAGTATCGGTAAAGTTTAACTTTGAAGGCGAAGCAGCTCATGCTGCTGCTGCTCCGTGGCGTGGACGAAGTGCTTTGGATGCCGTAGAATTGATGAATGTAGGCTGGAATTTTAAGCGTGAACACTTAGAAACTACGCAACGCTCACACTACGTGATTTCGGATGGCGGCGACCAGCCAAATGTTGTGCCATCGAAAGCTACGGTTTGGTATTATTTCCGTGACCGAACTTATCCACGTATCAGAAAACTTTTTGAAAGTGGTATAAAAATAGCCGAAGGTGCAGCCATGATGACTGACACAAAGTTTACTTATGAGATTTTGGGAAGTGCTTGGCCTGGGCATTTTAATAAGCCAATTGCCGACGCAATGTATCAAAATATCAAGCGTGTTGGTTTACCACAATGGTCGGAAGAAGACCAAATGCTGGCAAAAGCAAGTCAAAAAGAATTAAAATCACCAAGAATGGACGGTTTATCCATGAAACTCGACACGATGAGTGAGCCAGTTTATTCGCCAAGTATTGTTCGTCAAGCTGGGTCGGATGATATTGCTGATATTTCGTGGTCGTTGCCAACGGTTGTTTTGCGTTATCCATCAAACATGCCAGGAATGCCAGGGCATCATTGGGCAAACGCCATCACGATGGCCACGCCGATTGCTCATAAAGGTTGCACAGCAGGAGCAAAAGCCGAAGCATTAACGATTCTGGATATGCTTTTCAAGCCTGAAATTATCAAAAATGCGTGGGAATATTACAATAAAGAACAAACGAAAGAAATCAAATATACGCCACTTATCTCGAAAGATGATAAACCAGCGATTCAGTTGAACAAAGAAATCATGGAGAAGTTTCGACCAGAAATGAGCAAATATTATTATGATTCAACAAAATATAAAACGTATTTGGAGCAACTCGGAATTAAATATCCGACGGTAAGAGCGGAAAAGTAGAAGTTGGCAGTCTTCAATTTGCAGTCTTCAATTTATTAGTAAATAGTCATTTGACTAAAAAACTACAAATTGTGGATTGCAAATTGCTAACTGTGGACTAAAAACTACGCTCAATCTTCTGGAAAAGGAATAAATACAAATCCTGCAAATTCGGCTTCCATCACAAATAAGCAACAATACTCGTCGGCATTTTTATAATTTTCCTTGAAAAGCTCAATTGATTCTTCTCCGATGAGTTTTCTTTGCACAAATTCATCTAAATATGATGCTTTATAATCGAAATCAGTTTCAAAATCGAGCCTTGTAAAAAGCATTTGTCCAACCTCAACCAATGTACGATTGACCACAAAAATCGGATAATCCGAAAAGCCACGCTTACGGATTTGGTAAGATGCTTCTTTCAGATGGTCAGATACTTTTATAAAATCTCCTGCCACAAAACTCATGATTTTTTGGTCGAGTTCGGGAGAATTTACATCATCTAAAATTGTATTTTCGTTCGAGTGTGAGGTCATTTTTGTTTTTTTATTTGTAAATGCTCGTTAGTTAGTAACTTGCGTGTAGCTATTTCATTAAACATTACCGTAAAGGTAATTACTTCTAAAATTATAGTCAAAATTCTGTTTCTTTCTAACCATAAATTTGTACGATTAATTCATTTCTAATAGAAGTAAAGAATTTTTCTGAACCCTTTAACGAAAATGAGAAATACACTGAAGAAACTAAGACCGACGAAA
>JBKBSS010000257.1:0-4624 GCA_046291385.1 Emticicia sp.
GCCGTTGAGATATTTGTACGTACAACCCACTGCCAAATCCGCACCCGATTCGTTAAGGTTTACTGGAACTGCTCCCGCCGAATGGCTCAAATCCCACAAAACTAAAGCACCTTTTTTGTGTGCTAAGTCATTGATTTTCTGCATGTTATATTTGTACGCACTCTTGAAAACCACGTGGCTGAGTGTTAGTAAGGCAGTATTTTCATCTAAAACCTGTTCAATCGCTTCATCAGAAATACTTATTTCATCCTCACTTTTGATAATTGAAAGGGAATGGTTTTTGAATTGTTGTTCAATCAGTCCTTGCAAAACATAAATATCGGTCGGAAAATTGAGCGAATCAGTGACGATTTTGGTTTTATTACTTTGAAAATTAAGTGCTGCAAAAGCCAACTTATAAAAATTGATTGACGTACTATCGCCTACAAATATTTCATCTGGTCTTGCTCCAACAATTTGAGCTATTTTTGTTGCAACCTTATTCGGAAGTTCAATCCAATGCTCGTTCCAGCTTCTTATCAATCTTTTT
This sequence comes from Emticicia sp., assembly GCA_046291385.1. GTDB lineage: Bacteria > Bacteroidota > Bacteroidia > Cytophagales > Spirosomataceae > Emticicia. Next base: position 530 of record JBKBSS010000257.1, read on the forward strand.
CCCCATTGATTTTGAATAAGATTGGTGCTGATTTCGAGGGTTTTCTTGGGTAATCTTCCCAAAGAATTGCCATCCAAATATATTTCATCGCCTATTTCAAATTGATTTCTGAAATGGGCGAGTTTATCATTTTTATCAAATTCGAGTGCTTTTTGCTTGAAATTTTCTATTGTCATGGCTTTATTTTCTTCAATATTTCGGGTGAAATTTTTTCTACCCATTGCTGATACATTTTTCCCGAAGGATGAAGCCCATCTTCTGCAATGAGCGAAGCATCATTTATGGTCTGGCGAGAAATAGGCGTAATATCAATAAATATGATACCTTTTTTCTCAGTTTCTTCTTTTTTTACTTGGTTGAATAAGTCAATTTGCTCCGAAATTGATTTATTTTGTCCTTTCCCACCAAATGGCGTAAGGCCCCAATCAGGAATTGAAACCACAAAAACGTGTTCTGGTTTATTGCCCGCAAACTTGATTGCGGTTTCGAGTAAATCAACAAATTCTGTTCGGAATTGCTCAACGCTTCGTCCACGATATTGATTATTTACGCCAATTAGCAACGAAACCAAATCATAAGTTTTAGTGATTTTTTCGGAAACAATTTTTGCTTTTAGTTCATCAGTTGTCCAGCCAGTTCGGGCAATTATTTGGGGAGAAGCTACTTCTAAACCGTTTTTGGTTAGACTTTTACTCAGTTGAACAGGCCAACGTTCGCTTTCTGCCACACTTTCCCCGATTGTGTAACTATCGCCCAAAGCCAAATATGATAAGCCGTTTGTCATATTATTTGATTGTGAATTAATATTCTGTGAAGAACTTTCACAAGAAAATAGTAACAAGAATAAAACCAATGTGAGGTATTTCATAAGTTGATGATACGTTTCTTATGCAAACGAATATCAATACCAACTTAGATTGCATCATCATTGTTTTTCTTTTTTCTTAGAAACGTAATGAAAAAATAGATTGCCGATAAAACCACCAGAAAAATTGCCAAACTACTAATTTCTTTGATTGCCAAATTAGACAAAAACCAAATAATTGAAATTGTCGCCAAAATCGGAATAGTGATACCCGCTGGAAGCCTAAAACCATTGGTTTTTCCATCTTCATTGAGTCGGAGTTTGATGGTTGCTAAAACAACGCCCAAATAAACCGTCAGTAGCGATGCACTCGCAATGACGGCCAATTCTTTGAATCCACCAGAGATTGAAAAGATAAAATCTAAAGCGGCATACGTGATGATAGCGATATATGGTGTAGCGAATTTGGGGTGAACTTTGGCCATTATTTGGGGCATCCAACCTTTGTTTGCTCCCGCAAAAATCACTCTTGGATAGGATAAAACCGAACCGCTCAATGCCGCAAACATCGAAAATGCTGCTCCAACTATCATTAAAGTTGAGCCAAACGAACCGATTACCTTATTGGCAACTGCCGCCAAAGGTGCTTCACTTTGGTTGACTAAATCTGCTCCAAGCACGCCTTGCGAAACTGTTTGAATCAAAATATAAAACAAAACCACCGCACCCATGCCCGAGAGTATGCCCAAAGGCACAACTTTTTGCGGGTTTTTGAGTTCTCCACTCACATTTAATGAAGATTCTCCGCCTGCGAAAGCAAAAAATAATAGGAGAGAGGCTTCACCCAATTTTGAAATAGTTGGTAACGAATGCCATTTCAAATTTTCTATCGAAGTGCCGAAAAAGCCCGCAATGATAAGAATCACGAGCGGAATGAGTTTAATGAGCGTATTTATTTTTACAGTATTATCGCCGTGTTTTACGCCAAGAATATTGATGTAGGTAAATAAGCCAAAAACTGTCAAAAAGAACAACGCTCTAAACGGAAGTTCGGTAAGTATTGGTAAATAAATGCTGAGTGTATCGGCCATAGCGTTGGCAATGGCGGCATCGGCTAAAATACCGACAAACCAAAACATAGTATTGGCCAAGAAACCAGCGTAAGGCCCAAAAGCTGCGTGAATATAGGCATAAGCCCCGCCCGTAACTGTAATTTTACTGCCAATTTCGGAGAAGCAAAGCATGATGAGCATCATCAGAAATCCGCAAAAAAGATAGGCTAAAATGCTGGTTTCGCCCAAAAAACTGGCGACAAATGCGGGTAAAACAAAGATTCCAGCTCCGATTGTTCGGTTGAGTGTGTTGGCCGCCAAGCCCAGTATTCCGATTTCTCGACGTAGGCCTTCGTTGTTGGTTGAAGTCATTTTTTAGGGTTGTAAGTGTAAAGGTTTGGTTTAATCCCTTCGGGATTTTTTTTACATAATCCAATTCCACTTCAAAGAAAAGAGACGTAATACATAAAATAATTAATTCAAATCTAACTGATTTATCGAAAACAAAAAAGCCTTCAATCAGATTTGAAGGCTTTTGAGCGAATTAATAAATATTATTTCACGATTTGGATTCCGTGACAGCCACGTGGCATGAAAAGTTTGAAATTTTGTTTTTGTAAACTTGGTTTATCGCCATTTTTAACTTTCCAAAATTCAATTCCGCCAAAGTGTTTGCCATAATTGAAATAATCGAAAACCGTTACGGCAATGTTTTCACCCGATTTATCGAAGACGACATTTTTTGGTAAAATTCCATCGAAATCGTAGTCGGCTACAATATTTAACGAACCATCTGAAGTAAGTTTTAATAGTGAAATCGACGCTTTTTTCGAGGAATCATTGTTTTCCCACGGGAGATATGATTTTTTTGCATTCGTGACAACTACCAAACTGCCATCTGGACTGATAGCAAAACTTGTTGGTGTTTCGCCAAGTTTAATTTTTGTGATTAAATAATGTTCGCTTGTGCCTTCGAGATTAAATTTCAACACAAACATATCGCCAGTGGCATCGCTGCCCGATTCTGATTTACTGGCAATATTTGATTTAATATCGGGAACGAGATAATATTTACCATCGGGTGTGAATTGTCCAGCACTCGGCAAATTCCCAACTTTTAGCGTGCGACCGACTATATCCAGACGAATGATTTTAGTTGTTGGGCCATCACGGGTTACTTTGAGCAACCCAACTTCCTTAGAATCTTCTAATGTGAATACCAAAAAATTATTATTTGGATGCCAACTTACGTCGGTGATTTTTCCTGATTGAAAATCTTGCGGTTTATTGATAATTCTGATTGGCTTTCCTGCTGGGTCAAGTTCTAAAACTTGTAATTCTTTGCCGTATTCATCGCTACAAAGAGCCAAATACTCACCGTTTGGACTAATATCTATCGCCGTTGGATTTTTGCCAGTCGGGAATTTATACAAAACCTTCGGTTGCGATAAATCGCTGATATCAACAACAGAAATAAAGCCACCCACGGGTAATTCTGAATCAAGACTACGGATTTCGGTTACAGGGTCGGCAGTTGCACCACGACTTTCAACGATATAAGCAATCGGATGGTTGGGCGAAATAACAATGCTTTTATTTGAATTGATTGCCGAGTTTGATACCACCAAACTTTTTATTTCATCGGAATATTTTTCGATTGGAAGTTTGACAATCGACATGAAATCTTTGCTACCTCGCTCTTTAAATAGCTTACCATCAACAAAAGCTGAGGCAGCCATATCGGCATCTGAAATGGCAATAATACCTTTCGCTTCAAAACTTAACTTCTGTGAATAAGCGAGTGAAGTAGCGAAAGTGAGTATAGATAATAATATTTTTTTCATTGAAAATCAAGGACAATGCGAATCTGTTTGGCAGTAATGGACTGCAAATTTCTGAAAAAAACAGCAAAGTTGGGCAAGATTTCGTTAAAAATTAACTTTCGGCATCATAAACAACTACTTTTTCCCAAAGAGAAGAGCAGTTATTGATAAATACATAATGGTCAGGATGTACTTGATAAGCGTCTTGGTCGGTTGAGTTATCGAACACAAAAGTCAAAGAAAAACTGTATGTAGAATCAATTACTTCACGGTTGGTATTGGCAGGGCGACCCACGTAAGCGGTCTTGATTAAATCAATTTTTGAAAGTTCTTTCAAACCTGCGTGAAGAGCGTCTTGATGTTCTTTATTGTCTTTTTCTTTTAACCAAAAAAATACTGTGTGTACCACACCCGT
>JBKBSS010000025.1:0-5970 GCA_046291385.1 Emticicia sp.
GATATCAATAACCCAGAAGCAAAATTACATAGCCGCTCTTTGAAAGGTTTAGAGAATTTAAGAGACTTCGTTTTCAAAGGCGATAATAAGTGGGAAGATGGTAATATTTACGACCCTAAAACTGGGAATGACTATTCGTGCGAAATGAAATTAGTTGATGAAAACACGCTCGAAGTGAGAGGATATATTGGTGTTTCACTTTTTGGCCGAACTGACGTTTGGAAACGCCAAGTAAAGAAATAGTTCTGTGGGGCGAGCATCTTGTTTGCCTAAATTTAAAAAAGTGTCGTTTTTAAATTCTAACTTAAAAACGACACTTTTTATTTTTACGGACTAACCAAATTAATGCTAACATTAAAGTATAGTGGATTGCCAAGCGAATTAACAATCAATGGTTTTTCGTTTTTAACTGGATTTTGAGTCGAGAAACCATCAAAACGCCAATTATATCGCCAACCTGCCTGTGCCGAAAGCCAAACGAAGCCCGCAATTTTTTTCTCAAAAGTGATTCTCGGTTTCATTTCTCCTCTACGCAAATACAAATCTTGCCCAGTGTTGGCCACAAAGAAAGTATTTCCTTCAATTTCATAACCCAACATCAAATACGAACTCGGACTAAAATTGCGTCTAACATTAAACTTGGCAGGAAGAATTGTTTCGATGCCCCATTTCTGATTAAACGTACGGTTGAGTAAAATCACTGGAATATGCAATAATTGTCCCGCACGGTAAGTACGAGTCACACCGACACCCCACATGAGATTATCGTTTTTCTTCCAACCGTAAATAGCAGTCCCGCTGTATGTCATTCCTTTGGCATCCAAATCGCCCAAATTTCGATAATTTCCATTGAGGTCAGCGTTGGCCTGAATAATCATAAAATGCTTATTATCAAATGGTTTAAATACCGTAGCATTAATACCCGTGCTATTCAAGGCTCTGATACCGCCATAAAAGTTTGAGTTTTCTGGTTTTTCGAGTTTAGCAGAGGTATTCCAGAAATTGAGTCCTACATTCAAAATAAAATTAGACCTCGAAATTACGGGCGTATTCAACCCCAATCTGATGCCACCAAACGAATTTACGTGAGTGCTGGCAACGGAGGTTTTGGCGGCATTTTCGGAACTCAAATGAAAAGGCAATTGTGCTTCATAACCAATAGATATAAGTTTGGTAGGCGATAAATAACTCACTTTTTGAGTACAAAATGTGCGAATATCTTTGTTATCAGCATCGCCAAATTCATCAAAGTTAAAATCTTCGGTAGCTGTTTTGGTGCTATCAGTTTGGGCAAAAGCTAAGCCATTCAAGAATAATATGGCCCATAAAATGCAGTATTTTTTCATAATATTTTTTTAGTATTTGATGAAAACAGGCAATAGATATGATTATTTTGTTAGAAGATACAACAATTCATATTAAATTTTGTTTGAACGTTCGTTCTTGCTATGCGATTAATACTAAAGCAATATGCTTTAAAATCTAAGAATCCGTACTGACCAAAAGGTTTTTAGCTACTTCATTACTCACAAAAATGGTGGTTTTTCCATCAAGTAAAATGCTGTAAGATTTATCAAAATCACTGATTTCGAGTACTTTAAGGCCGCATCCAAGCGTAATTTGCTGCTTGTCAAGGTGTTGTAAAAATGCTGGCGAATGCACCGAAACACCCATCATCACCACTGACTGATTGAGCGGAATTTCGGATAATTTCTGATAACTCACCAAAGGCATTTTTCCTTTTGCATCAGGAATCGGGTCGCCGTGTGGGTCGAATTGTGGATTTTCTAAGAAATTATCCAAGCGTTTTGTCAATTCCTTCGAGTCGATATGCTCAAGTTGTTCGGCAATATCATGGATTTCGTCCCAGCCAAAACCCAGTTTTTCTACCAAAAAAACTTCCCACAAACGATGTTTTCTAATCACACCCAAAGCAATTTGCTCGCCTGCCTCGGTGAGTGTAACGCCCTGATATTTACGATAATTGATATAATTTTTCTCGGCCAGTTTGCGTAGCATATCCGAGACCGAAGCCGCTTTGGTTTGCGTATGTTCGGCCAACTCATTGGTACTCACCTCATTACCGTTGTGTCGTTCGGTAAGTAGATAAATGATTTTTAAATAATTTTCTTCGGTAAAAGAGATAAGTTGATTGTCCACAGTCGATAGACGATAGTTTTAAAAAATAGCTAAAAGCTAAAAGCCAATAGCCAACCGCTAAACAAAAGTACGTTTTTAGTCTAATCAAACAAAATTTTAGACTAATCTAAAAATATATTTTGATTGGCAAACTTTTTGTTTTATGTTTGTGTTGAAAATTATGGATTTACAGCAATAATGGAAAAAAAATTTGATAATAATAAAGCGTGGCGTTCGACAACGAGTAATCTTTCACTGCCCGAAGTTCACGGAACTATTACGGTTCATACAAAAGGTAGTTTCTGGAAAAAAATGTCAGCTTTTGTTGGGCCAGGTTTGATGGTTGCCGTTGGCTACATGGACCCTGGAAACTGGGCAACTGACATTGCGGGCGGTGCGAAATTTGGTTACACATTACTCTCGGTAATTCTGATTTCTAACCTTTTTGCGATGCTTTTGCAGCATTTATCGCTCAAATTGGGCATTGCTACGGGAAGAGATTTGGCACAGGCTTGCCGAGATTCGTATTCAAAGCCAGTATCGTTTGTGCTGTGGATTTTGGCCGAAATTGCCATTGCTGCCTGCGATTTAGCCGAAGTCATCGGAGCAGCTATCGCATTAAATTTGCTATTTAATATTCCGCTAACTTACGGAATTTTGATAACTGCCATTGACGTAATTTTTATTTTATACTTACAAAACAAAGGTTTCCGTATCATTGAGGTCATTGTTGGAGGTTTGATTTTGATAATTTTACTATGTTTTGGCTACGAAATTTTAGCTTCAAATCCTGATTTTGTTTCGGTCTCAAAAGGCTTGATTCCGAGTAGTCAGATTGTAACCAACCCCGAAATGCTCTATATCGCCATCGGTATTTTGGGAGCTACCGTAATGCCACATAATTTGTATTTGCATTCGAGTATTATTCAAACCCGCAAGATAGACAACACGCACGCCGCCAAACGCAGTGCTATCAAATACGCCACCATTGATTCTACGGCTTCGTTGTTTATTGCATTTTTTATCAATGCTGCCATTTTGATTATGGCTGCTGCAACTTTTCACTTTACAGGAAATAATGAAGTGGCCGATATAACTGATGCTTATAAATTACTCGACCCAATTTTGGGCGTAAAATTGGCAGGACTTTTCTTTGCCGTAGCTCTTTTGGCGGCTGGACAAAACTCTACGCTCACGGGTACGCTCGCAGGACAAATCGTGATGGAAGGCTTCTTGAATATTCAACTAAAACCGTGGCTCAGAAGATTGATAACAAGGCTTGTAGCAATCGTACCCGCATTAGTTGTGGCAATTATTTACGGAGAAAAAGGCACTACTGACCTGTTGGTTTTAAGCCAAGTAATATTATCCTTGCAGTTGAGTTTTGCAGTTGTGCCTTTGGTAATGTTTACCTCGGATAAATTAAAAATGGGTGAATTTGCCAATCCTGCTTACGTAAAATATACGGCTTGGATAGTTACAATTATTATTATCGCCTTGAATAGTTATTTATTGTTTGATACGATATTCTAAACAAAGAAGGCTTCGCTTATAGGGGGACGTCCAGTCGGGGACGCCCAGTCCGAAGCCTTCGTTCATATTTTTAAACAACTTTCTACCCCAACAATACATCCACCCCAATTTCAAACTCAGGCAAAACAGGAGCTGCCGAACAAATATCATTTTCGATACAAATTTTTACATCACGGCGAGAAGTATAAACATGAACTGATTTATTCTCTGGAAAAATCAACCAAACGACCTTATTCCCAACGCTATTTGTATCTCCTTTAAAGTGTTCGTTAATCTTATTATAAACATGATGAACTTGGTCATTTTCTGAAATTATCATAATTATAAATGCAGGAACTGGCTCAATTTCATCACTCTGTGCAATCTCTTCTGCACTAAAAAACACCAAATCTGATTTTCTCATTTGAGAGCCAAAAACATCTTCAATTTCTTGAATCAACTCTCCACCACTCTGATGAGCATTTGTTTTCAGAAATATCCGATTCAAGACATGAATCAATTTTAAAAATTTGATATTCATTCCAGTAAATTTAATCAATTCTCCATCATTCCATAAATTCTTCCAATGTACGTGGCAAGGTGACTACTTCTTTATCTTTGACCATATCGTTCAATAATTTATAGCCAAATTTAAAGAAAAAATCTATTCAAAATTGTTAGTTGACGCATTTTATTCATAAAATATACTTTCAATAATTCTCTCTATCTTGTAATCTTTATAATCGTGCTAAAAATAATTATTTAAAATTAATTGTATAATTGACACTTAATAATTTACTTCGCATTATCTTTACGAACAAAACCAATAAAAATACTACCATCATGTCAAATCTTAAAGTAACTCTTGGCCAAAAAGAGTATTTTCCGTTTATCAAAGAAGCGATTGCTTACGAAGGAAGAGAATCAAATAATTATTTAGCATTCAAATATTATGATGCAAACCGTGTGGTAGCTGGCAAAACAATGGAAGAACACCTCCGTTTTGCAACTGCTTACTGGCATACTTTCTGTGGCAACGGTGGTGACCCATTTGGCCCAGGAACAAAAGTATTCCCTTGGGATGTAGCTTCAAGCCCAATGGATGCTGCTAAACAAAAACTCGATGCAGCATTTGAGTTTATGACAAAATTGGGAACGCCTTACTACTGTTTCCACGATACTGACATTGCTCCAGAAGGTGATTCTCAAGCTGAATTTCAGAAAAATTTAGAAGAAATCGTTTCTTTAGCCAAACAAAAGCAACAAGAAAGTGGCATGAAATTGCTTTGGGGAACTGCCAATTTGTTTTCGCACAAGCGTTACATGAATGGTGCTTCAACAAACCCTGATTTCTCGGTTGTTGCTCACGGAGGTTTCCAAGTGAAAAACGCAATTGATGCTACAATCGCTTTGGGTGGTGAAGGTTATGTGTTCTGGGGAGGTCGTGAAGGCTATATGTCTTTGTTGAATACAAATACTAAGAAAGAAATCGACCATTTGGGTCAATTCCTTACAATTTCTCGTGATTACGCTCGTCAACAAGGCTTTACTGGTAAATTTTATATTGAGCCAAAACCTTGCGAGCCATCGAAACACCAGTACGATTATGATGCTCAAACTGTAATTGGTTTCTTGCGTCAGTATGGTTTGGATAAAGATTTCCAATTGAACTTAGAAGTAAACCACGCTACTTTGGCTGGTCATACTTTTGCTCATGAGCTTCAAATGGCGGTTGATGCAGGTATGTTGGGAAGTATGGATGCTAACCGTGGAGACTACCAAAATGGTTGGGATACAGACCAATTTCCGATTGATTTATATGAATTAACGGAGTCGATGTTAATTGTTGTTGAAGCGGGTGGTTTCACGACTGGCGGTATCAATTTCGATGCAAAAACTCGTAGAAATTCAACAGATTTAGATGATATTTTCATTGCCCATATTGCTGGAATGGATGCGTTTGCTCGTGCATTATTGATTGCAAACGATATTCTTGAAAAATCGGAATACAAAAAACTTCGTGCCAATCGTTATGCTTCTTTTGATGGCGGAGACGGTGCTTTGTTTGATGCAGGAAAATTAGGTTTGGCAGATTTGCACCGCATTGCTTTGGCATCGGGCGAGCCTAAACAAACAAGCGGCAAGCAAGAATTATTTGAAATGATTATTAATCAGTACATTTAATAGAGTTTAGAGTTCTGAGTTTAGAGTTCTGAGTGTTTTATCACTCTTTGTAACTCATAACTCAGAACTCATAACCGCACGGGCGGCCCCGTCAGAACTAATATTTTACCCCATTTTTCTCCAAAATTCCTTTCG
>JBKBSS010000025.1:6067-16877 GCA_046291385.1 Emticicia sp.
TGCATTGGCGTTGCCTTTTTTGGCTGATTTAATGTACCATTCGGTAGCGGTTTTTATATCTCCACGAGAAACGTAGTTGATACCGATATTATATTCGTATTCGCCAGTTTTATCTCTTTCTGCTCCTTTTTTCCAGTATTCGACGGCTTTTTGGTCTTGTTTTAGGTCAACGAATGTAACTCCAATATTACGGTAAGCCGTCATGTAATCAGGATTTTTGGTCAATAAAGCATCTAACTCTTTTATTTCTTGGTCAAACTTCTTTTCGAGACGATAAGTATAAGAACGATTAAGATAGGCATCCCAAAGTTGTGGACTTATCTTTATGGCATCATCAAAAACTTTGCGAGATTCCTCAAATTTGTTTAGTCCCGTAAGCGATAAGCCCCAAACGTTCAAATATTCAGCATTTTTTGGCTCATTGGCTACGGCTTCACGGTAATATTTTTCGGCATTTGCCATATCGTCCAAACGATAATGAGCCGTTCCCAAAAGCCAATTTGTACGGTTAGTTTTTGGTAAATACTGCGTTGACCTTTCAAAATATTTGAGAGCAGTTTTGTTATCGCCTTCATCCAAAAACATTGAGCCAATCGTTCGGCAAACGTCTCCGTTTTTAAAACCTTCATCATCAGCACGCATTAAATAGCCTTTTGCGGTTGGAAAGTCTTGGTTTTCTAAATAATACCAGCCTAAATTACTCAAAATCATGGCATCGTTCGGAAATGCTTTGTCGGCAGGCGTAAAAAGCGTTAAGCCATTTTTCCAAGTACTTGTTTGCTTGAAACTTAGTCCGCACAAACCCAAAGCTACTATGGTAAAAACTGGCAAAGCTGCCTTGCTTTTTTGGTAAAAACTATTGAAAGCAAGCCCCAACAAAAATAATGGCCCGATTGAAGAAAGGTAATAATAACGGTCGGCTACAATGGCACTACCCACAGGAAACGGAAATTGTAAAACCGTAGAAACCGCAATCAAGAAAAATGCACCTGCCCACCAAATACGTTTATCTTTGCGACCAAACCACAAGATAGCTCCAACCAATAAAATCACACCAAGAAAAGCCCCCGAATAAATGACAGGCAGGCTACCGTTTGGTTTTCCAGGATAAGGATAAAAAGTATAAAGTTTGAAAGGAATGATGGTTTTTACCCAATAAAAACAAAACGCATAGCATGACATCAAGATGCGTTCGCCCAAAGTATAAGCATTCGAAATCACCGAAGTGGCATCTGCCCCCGCATCTTTTTGGGCGTGAGTGGCCATGTACGCAAAAATGAGCGTAATGATGAAATAAGGTATTTTATTGATAAAAAGCTTCGCATTGATTGGCTTTTTCAAGAAACAATAATCGGTAATAATCAATAATGCAGGTAAAACAACCGCCATGCCTTTCGATAAACATGAGGCGAGAAAAAGGAGTATCGAAACGGCGTACCATTTTTTATCTTGTGTTTCATCAAATTTGAGGTAATACCAAATCGAAAGCAGCAAAGAAAACGTGTAAAGTACGTCTTTACGCTCGGCTGCCCACGCCACCGACTCAACGTGAAGTGGGTGAATGGCAAACAAAGCACCTGTAAAAAATGATACCCAAAAGTTGCCGTTGAGTTTCTGAATAAGTTTGAAAACTAACCAACTATTGAGCGTATGTAAGATAAGATTATCGAGGTGATAAAGCCAAGTTTGTTCTTTCACGAGTGCATATTCAATAGCAAGCGAAAGCATCGTGAGCGGGTGGTAGTTACCCACATGATATTCGGTTAAAAGCCCTTTAAGGTCGAAGTTTTTTACATATTCATTGAGAATGATATAGGGTTTATCGTCCCAAACGAAGGTGTTTTGCCAAACTGGAAAGTAACTTATGAAAATAAGTGCCGCAAATATAGTTGGAATCCAGCGAGTAAGATTTTGTTCGAGTGTTGGGTTAATTGCTTGACTAACAGTCGATTGCTCGATGGAAACAGATTGTCCTCTTTCTTTTTTAGCAATAGGTTTTACTTGTGGTTTTTGCTTTGCCATTTTGATGGGTAATATTAGGTCACACAAAAATATTTCAATTATCTTGCCAAAACAAGCTGTTTTTCGCTCTGAATATCAAAAGAATGGGGCGAATATAGCTGTTTTATCAAGAAAAATTAAGAACTTTGACTGTTCTTTAGCAAGAATCTTGTGACATTGACACTTGCAATATTTAGTGTTTTTAAGCGTTGAAAAGCTACTACAAAAAATAACAATGAGATTCAAACAAATCATATATTTAGCTTTGGTTGCTTTGCCGATGCTTTCGGAAGCTCAGAAAAACAAAAAAACTGAGAGCGAAGGCATTTCGGAGAGAGATTTAAAATCAGAAGCGTATTTCGTAGAGGGCATGAAATATTATATTGCCGAAACCTACGATAAAGCCATTCCATTGTTCAAAAAAGCCGCCGAAGGAAATCCAACAAGTGCGGGCGTGAACTATATGGTAGCGAAAGCGTACTATGCCAACAACGACCTTGCCAATTCAACGGTTTATAGCGAAAAAGCCCTCAAATTAGACGATTCAAATAAGTTTTATAGAAAGTTTTTGGGCGAAATTTACACCAAGCAAAAGCGATACAAAGATGCCGCCGAAATGTATGAGAAGTTGGCTGATAAATTTCCGCAAGACGTTGACAATTATCTCGACTTATCGAATGTCTATATTTTGCAAGAAAAATTTTCGGATGCGGTTGATATTTATAACAAAATCGAACGTACAATTGGCGTAAGTGAAGAAATCACCCGCCAAAAGCAATTGATTTATCTGAAACAAAACAAGCTCGAAAAAGCCATCGAAGAGGGCGACCGCCTGATTGCCTCTGAGCCAACCGAACCCGAATACGTAGTACAACAAGCTCAGATTTTAATCTCAAACGAACGCTACGAACAAGCCATAACGATGTTGAAAAACTCGTTGAAGAAAAACCCTGATTTTGCCGAAGCACACGTTTTATTGGCCGAGATTTATCGCAAACAAAATGAGCTTGAAAAATGCAATGAGGAATTGCAATCTGCTTTTGCGAACAAAAACCTTCCCGTTGAAGTTAAATTCAAGATTTTGAGCAGTTATATGCTCATGATGAAAGAAGATAACAGCGATAAAACGCTTGATAACCTTCTGACGCTGACGCAAGAATTAATCAAGCAGTCGCCAAACGAAGCAAAAGGCTACGTTGTTTTGGGCGATTTATTAATGAAAAAAGGCGAAATGGCAATCGCTCGTGATAATTACGTAAAGTCAACGCAGTATGACAAATCGGTTTTTGAAGTTTGGTTGGCTATTGTTGAGTTAGATGCGAAACTTAACCACGTTGATAGTTTGGCCAAACATTCGGAAGAAGCCATCGAATATTTTCCGAATCAGTCTTTCTTTTGGTATCACAATGGTTTTGCCAATTTTGCCAAAAAAGATTACGAAAAAGCACTTTCTTCGCTCGAAGAGGCAAGAAATTTATCGGTTGATAATGCCGAATTGGGCAAACACGTAAACGCACTTTTGGGTGATACTTATAATGAGTTAAAGAAATACGCCAAGTCAGATGAGGCTTACGAAGCGGTTTTGAAAACCGACCCTGATTACGAACACGTGCTGAATAATTATAGTTATTATTTGTCGATGCGTAAAGATAAACTTAGTCGAGCCGTGCAATTATCAACTCGCTTGACTGATAAATTTGGCGATAATGCAACTTACCTCGATACGCACGCATGGGTACTTTACACGATGAAAGAATACCAAAAAGCTCGTGAGTTTTTGGAGCGTGCTATGAAGCAAGAAAAAGGCGTAAGTGGCACAATCGTTGAGCATTATGGCGATGTTTTGTTTCAGCTTGGCGAAAAAGATAAGGCCATAGAACAATGGAAAAAAGCTCGCTCAATGGGCGAAAATAGTACAAATATTGATAAAAAAATTCAATCTGGGGCTTTGATTGAGTAAAGCCCCTCCCAACGGCAGCGGCCGACCGTCCTCCCCGATAAGGAGGGCTTTGATAAACTAACCATAAAATGTCAAAATATTCTTTTCTAATCATTAGTCTTTTTGTGATTCTTTCGGCTTCATCTTGCAAGCGTCAGAAGATGCACAAAAAAGATATTGTAGCCGTTGATACGCTGGATTCTCAAACGATGAGAACCGAAAATCCCGTTTTAGTTATTGACGAGGCTACGAAAGTTGAAATTTCTAAAATTGAAGTTCCAGTCGTTGCAAAGATTGATGTAAATCCCGCCGAAATTGATTTCAAATATCTCAATATCAAATCAAAAGTAAATTTTTCTGGTGGTGGCGAAGAGCAGAGTTTTCCTGTAAATATTCACATCAAAAAAGATAGTATCATTTGGCTGTCGATTGTGGTTGGATTGGAAGGTGGGCGAGGAATTATCACGAGAGATTCGGTTATTTTCTTAGACCGTCTGCACCGTACGTATTACAAATACGACTTTGCGAGTTTGAGCAAACAATTCAATTTTAATCTCAATTACGACCTCGTTCAGTCGATTTTGATTGGAAATATGCCAATCAAAAAACGAGAAATTGACGAAGTTTCAAAACAAGAAGGTAGTTTTGTGATAAAGCAAAAAGAAGGTTTTGTACAGATAGAAAATATTATAGCCGAAGCCACTTTAAAACTACAAAAAGTAAATGCAAGCGATGAAACTGGCGATAGTAGAATGGAAATAGATTATGCTAATTTCTTGACTATCAGTGAGTTATTGTTTCCGCAAGAAATTAGAGCCAAGATTGACGCCAAAAAAGACGGAAAGGTTCTTCAAACTTTGATAAATTTGCAGCATAATAAAATCGAAGTACTCGACCAAAGCCCAGGTTTTGCGTTTAATATTCCGAAATCTTATTTGCCTAAATAAACATGCTGAATTTGGTTATTCAAATCATTCTTTTGAAAGCCAATTTTGCCTATTTTTTTTAAAATGACCTTCAAAAAAATTACATATTTTGTTGTTTTCCTTTCAATACTTAGCTCTTTTATAAGCACTGATGCTTTTGCTCAACGTAAGAAAAAAAGCAGGGTTCAGCTCGAAAGCGAAAAAAGAAGAAATCTCGAAAAAATTGCGGAAACCAAGCAAGCTCTCGAAAATACCAAAGAAAAGAAAGAAGTAACGGTCGGGAAAATCAAGGCAATCAAAGAGCAGATTTCATCGCAAGAAGAACAAATTGGCCTTATGGAGCAAGACATGGAGCTGATTGATATGGAAATGCAAGATATTGTAGGAGCAAAGCAAGGCCTCGAACAAAAACTTGATACCCTTCAACGAGAATATGCCGCCATGCTTTACGGGGCATCAAAGATAAGTGGTAAAGTCAATCAGTTGAGTTTTTTATTTTCTTCATCGTCGTTTAATGACCTGATAATGAGGTATAAATATCTTCAACAATATACCGATAATCGTAAGTCGCAGGTGGCTCAGATGATGAAAGTTGTAGCTTTATTGCGTGAGCGACAAGCGAATTTGGAAGGAAAAAAATCGGACAAAAAAAGAATTATTTCGGCAAAACTTACCGAAGCTCAGTACCTCGAACAACTCAAAAGTCGGCAGACCGAAATGGTAGGCGAATTATCGAAAAAAGAAAAAGATTTAAGAAAAGAGATTGAAGCCACTAAAAAATCGGTAAGCAAACTTGAGTCGTCTATTGCGGCAGTAGTAGCTCGTGAAATTGCCCGAAAAAACCGTGAACGAGAACTAAAACAAGACCGAGAAGTAAAGCTGGCTAAAAATAAGGTAAAGAAACCAGTTACGAAGAAAGTCACCAAAGACTTAGATGATGAAGAAACTGCCCTCGGAAAATCTTTTGCGGCTTCAAAAGCACGTTTACCGTGGCCAGTGCAGCGAGGCTTTATTTCGGATAGATTTGGCATCAAAGAACACCCAGTTTTAAACGGCGTTTTGATAAATAATAATGGCATTGATATTCAGACTTCGGCCAGTGCAACGGTTCGTTCGGTTTACGCTGGCGAAGTGAAAGATATTACCGAAATACCTGGACTTGGCAATGTTGTCTTGATTCAGCACGGTGAATATTTTACGGTTTATGCCAATTTAAAGCAGATTTTTCTTTCGGTTGGACAAAAAGTAAGTGCAAAAGAAACCATCGGAACGGCGGGCGAATCAGGCGGAGCAACCGAAATAAATTTTCAAATTTGGCATAACAGTCAGCACCTAAATCCCGAAGGTTGGCTTATTCCGAGATAATCTAACGCTGGCAAGGTTTTAAACCTTGCCAGCGTTTTTAAACAAAATATTCCATGTCTGTTCACAATGAAATTAAGCGTATCACCACGCATACGCTGCAAGAAATGAAACGCAAAGGCGAGAAAATCGCTTGTTTAACCTCGTATGATTATTCAATGGCAAAAATCGTTGATGCGGCTGGCGTTGAACTGATTTTGGTGGGAGATTCGGCCTCAAATGTAATGGCAGGCCACGAAACTACATTGCCGATTACGCTCGATAACATGATTTATCACGCACAAGCGGTGGTTAAAGGTGTAAAAAGAGCTTTAGTCGTAGTCGATTTGCCGTTTGGTTCGTATCAAGGAAACTCGGAAGAAGCTTTGCGTTCGGCCATCAGAATTATGAAAGAGTCGGGTGGACACGCCGTGAAATTGGAAGGTGGAATCGAAATAAAAGAATCTATCGAGCGAATTTTAAGTGCGGGAATTCCAGTAATGGGCCACTTGGGACTTACGCCACAATCTATCTATAAATTTGGTACGTATGCCGTTCGTGCCAAAGAAGAAGAAGAAGCCGAACAACTCATGGAAAATGCCAAAATGCTCAATGATGTGGGTTGTTTTGGAATGGTTTTGGAGAAAATTCCTGCTGGTTTTGCAAAAAAAGTGACTGAATCAGTGACAATTCCAACTATCGGAATCGGAGCAGGAAATAGCTGTGATGGTCAGATTTTGGTCGTACATGATATGCTGGGCATCAACAAAGACTTTTCGCCACGTTTCTTACGTCGCTACGCTGATTTGCATACGATTATGACCGAAGCGGTAATAAATTATACAAAAGACGTAAAATCGTCAGATTTTCCGAACGAAAAAGAATCTTACTAAGAATATTTTTAGAAACTTGAACCAAATTATTTGCAATGGTGTTGCATAAATACTTATATTTGCAACATCATTGCAAGCGATACTCTGTTTGTAATTAATTACACGGTTCAGGTTTTTTTATGCGAAAAATATTCACTCATTATCATACACTCAATAAAGTAGGTTTGTGGCTTTCGATACTTTGCACAATTCATTGTTTGGCGATGCCTTTCTTGATGACTGCTTTACCGTTTTTGGGAGAAAGTTTTTTGAGTGAACAATCAGAAATGTATTTGATTGGTGCGAGTGCAATTTTGGCAGTTTTTTTATTGATAAAAGATTACCGAAATCACCAAAATCCTTTACCACTCAGACTTTTAGCGGTTGCTCTCTGTTTTAATTTTACTGGTTTATTTCTTGCCAAAGGCACTTACGAAATCCTTTTCAATGTAACGGGTGCTTTAGTGATGGCTTCTGCTTATTATATCAACTGGAACTCTCACCGCCGTGCTTGTCATAGCCATTCGCATTGATTTTAATTAGTCCACTGTCAACAGTCGATAGTCCACAGTAAAGCAAACAAAATATTATTCTAATACAAACATCAGTTTTGTACAAAATATTGATTTTAAGTTCGCTTAATTTGGTCGCTTGTAATAGTATTCCAAGGGGTTTTCGTAGATAAACTCATATTTCGAGCATTCGAGCCATTTTTTTGGACTGATAATCTTGAAAGGCTGAGGTTCGGTAGGAGTTATAAATTCGGGCATTTCGTAGCCGAGTTCTTCGCAGTTTTTAGCATAAATTTCTTTTCTCGTTGGGTGAATTGGCGACACTATATTAAAAGTTTCGTTCCAAATCTTATCTTCTATAATCGTTTCAATTATCTTGATTACATCATCACGATGAACGTAATTTACTTGAATGTCGCCCGTTGTGAGTCCTTTCCAACCCGAAAAATATTTGGCTGGAATTCGGTCATAGCCCATCAATCCGCCACAGCGTAGAATTGTTAGATTAACCGAAGATTCTTTCCAAAAAGCGAGTAATAATTTTTCGGCTTTTACCATTGTTGGGCTGGCCGATTGTTCGGGCGTTATGACATCGTTTTCAAAAACTTCTCTATTTAATTCTGGATAAACCGAGGTCGAACTTATGTAGATGATATTTTTGACAGCAGAATTTTTTACGAAAGAAAGCAAATTAGAAATTTGTTCTACGTGGGCATCAACTTTTTGTAGGCTGATGCGGGGCGGAATGTTTATCAACAGCGTTTCTGAATTTAGGAAGTTATCCACATTTTTACCAACAACTTGTGGATTAAGTTGAATATGAAAAGCTTCTATGCTATTTTCTGTCAAAATTGGTAGCTTTTCTTCTTTAGTGGTGCTTCCTTTTACCGAATAGCCTTTATCAGAAAAATATTTTCCGAGTGGTAAGCCTAACCAGCCACAACCCAAAATACTTATTGATTTGCTCATTTGTTTGCTTCGTTTTGCTGTTTCTCTTCACTTTCTAATTCAAAAATCTTTACATCAACCACAAATCTAAACCAAAGTGCTTGCAGGAAGTGAAAAATCATGCCTTCTTTGCCATCAAGAATGCCCAATTGAATAAAATATCGGTGGAAAAAATAGATAAACGGACGCACAAAAAGCGGCATATCCCACCAGATTTTCTTCAAAAATGCCACTCGCTGGTCGGGATTTCCGAAAAACTTTGGTTGAATCGTTTGGTTGCGTAATTGTTTCTTTCTTTCTATTTCCTCACGGGCTACTTGGTCGCTGTATCGGTTGTGTTTTTCAATCCAAAAACTGATTCTGTTTTCTTTCAAGTTTTCTTCTTTCAAATATCCTTTGTCCCAAACAATGTTTTTTCCTTCGGCCACAAAACGGTGGTCCATGTTTTCGTTGAGGTCAGAAAATCCTACGCCTGTGCGGAACATTTTCATTAAATATTTCGGGAAATATCCTCCGTGTTTGAGCCAACGACCTTTGAAATAGTTTTTTCGGTTAAAGAAAATCCCATTGACATCGTTGGGCATTGTTGAATCTTTGAAGCTTTTTAACATTTCCAGCAATTCGGGTAAAACAATATGGTCAGAATCAAGACCGATTGTCCACGGAGTTTTTACTGGAAAGTTTTTTAGGGCAAAATCCCACTGTTTTGGGTGGTTTTCAAACTTATTATATTTGACGATTGCACCATAATTGGCCGCAATTTCGAGTGTTTGGTCGGTGCTTCCCGAATCCAAAATAAAAGTTTCGGCGTTGAGTGCCTTGATGGACTCAAGCAATCGTGGAAGGTGCTGCTCTTCGTTGAAAGATAATATGATAAAAGAAAATTCGGTATTCATGGGAGGATTTTAGGGGAATTTAGAAGGAAGCCTTCGCTCTAAGCGAAGGCTTCCTTAACATTATTCTATGTTTTTCTTCGATTTGCCAAATCTTATGCCCAAACTTGTTCGTTCCGAAGCTACGATTCCGAGTACAAATAAAAGCGTCAATAAAATATGAAACGAAACCGAAAACATTAGGCTGTCGATTTTGATTTGCCAAGAAATAAAAATAAAGATTCCCGCAATGATTAAATAGGTAATTACTGAACTTAATTCATACGGAATCGGGTAATATTTTTGTCCATAATAGTAGCACAGCACCATCATAATAAACGATGAAATGGCAAACGTAATAGCACAGCCAACATAACCCAAAATCGGAATCAAAATGATATTGAGAATGACGGTGATAACCATCCCAATAATAGTAAAATAAGTGCCAAAATATGTTTTATCGCTCAGTTTTAACCACATTGAGATATTTTGATAAATACCTATGAATAAATTAGCCAGTAGTAAAATTGGTACAACAATTATTGCAGAACGATAATTTTCACCCAAGAAAATAGAGCTAATTAAATCAATATTGATACTTACGGCTACCCAAATCAGAATACAAGCAATAGTAAACCATTTTGTCGCAAGTGCGAGCATTGAAGGGGAGTTTTTATCTTCGGCTTTCGAGAAAAAAAATGGGTCGGCTGCGTAGCGATAAGCCTGCACCACAAGCAACATAAAAATCGAAAGTTTGTAAGTATTGGCGTAAATACTAAATGCGGCTTCTGTTTTTATACCAGGATAAAAACCTTCGGGCAGTAGATGGTCAAGTAATAGACGGTCAGCAGTTTGATTGATTGCACCTGCCAGCCCCATAAAAAGTAAGGGATAGGCATATATCAAAACAGGCTTAAATTTGGCAAAATCAAATGAAAATCTGAAGTCAATAAACTCTTTCCAAAGAAGCAAAATTGTAACGAGACTGGCAATAAAATTAGCCCAAACTATATAATCAGGCCCAATAGCAGGATTATAGAAAAAATCAGCAAAGGGTTTCCAAGAACTTAGAATAATACCATCCTGAATTGATTTACATAAAATAAGATAGAAGGCATTTAAAGCAATATTGATAAAAATATTGGTCAAACGAATAAAAACGAAGCGTTTTGCTCGGTTTTCGGCTCTTAGTTTTACAAAAACAACGGCTGCAACCGCATCAGTCGCCAAAATAATTGCAAACCAAACTATTAACCGCTCTTTTCCAGGAAAATGTAAAGCATTAATGATTGGCGTGGCAAAAAAGAATATAATTCCTGAGAAAATAATACTTGAAATAATAATATAAGACAGAATTAGATTGAAATATTCTTGTCTATTTTCTTTCTTACTGGCATAG
>JBKBSS010000258.1:0-4601 GCA_046291385.1 Emticicia sp.
ACGCCTCCAACTGCCAAAAACAAGAGTATCGAACTCAAAAAAACTGACCACATATTACGCAAGATAAAACCCTGTGTATCAGGAAAATATACGTATAGAAAATGATTTTGTGGCTGTAAATCGTTCGGAAAAAGTAAAACTTTGTAGGCGTTTTTGAGTAACTCAGGCGTATAATTGACCGCAAACGACGAAAAAATCATGTTTGAACTATTCTTCACACCGTATTGATACGGAATCGAAATACCCCGATTTTTAAGTTCTTGTTTCAGTAAAGTATCAAGTGTTTGGCGGTCGAGACGCTCATAAATATCCCGACTTCCGTGAATAACATCAGTCAATACATTTCTTACGAGTTCGGCTTTATTTTGGGTACGTTCAAAGTTCGTATGAAAATCTTTTTCTTGGCTTTTTCGCTTGATTTCAATCGGTCTATCAACTTTATTGGCCATTTTTCGAGAAAAACTCAAAGAATCTGCCGCTTGCGAGTTATCGTAATAATAATTGTAGGTAACAACTCCTTGTTGATTTTCGATATTTACTCTAAGATTATTGGATTCTTGATTTCGTCGATTCCTACTCAATTGAATCACTTGACGATTGATTTCTCCCACCAAATCTTCTACGCTTCGCTGACGCATCAGCAATGAGCGAGTTGGTTGTGTGAGTTCTTCCCAAGCCAAATTTTGCTCTTCGAGCATATCTTTTATCAAGCCCATTTGTCTTTCGGGAATCTCGAAAGTCGGCTCTGCCCAAAAAATATCCGACGGAGCAATCGTAATCGTGTGATTGCTCATGCCTTTGGGCAAAAGTATCACTTTACGATTTTTCTTTTCGGGATTTTCAACATTCAATACAACTTTTTCAGTTTGAGACTGAACTTCATTAACTGGAGGTTTAGGCTTTCTTTTTCGATAAATTTTATTTTGCGTAATGGCCAATAATTTTTGTTGTTCTTGGGCTTTCATCTGCTGATTTGCCAAGAAAATAACCTCTTGTTTTTCAATTTTCTTAACAGTTGCAACCAAAGCATCGTTCACGTCACGGTCGAATTGTTCCTTTTTTACGGCAATCGCATTTTCAATCCAGTACCACTGAAAGGCCATCAGACCCAACAGAGCAAGCAACATAACGACAATAATATTACGGAAATTCATGACACGATTAAAGCGGTTTTTAATTATTTGCAAACTGTTGACTACTTCTATTTCTCTACGAAATTAACGCCATAAAATTAAAATTATGGTTTATTTAACACTTTTTAACACCAAGCAATATAAATCTCAACTAAAATTTATATTATCGCCACAATGGCCGCTCGCAAACCCGTATTATTGGAATGGCCTCAAAAAGCATTGTCTCTGAAAATAAGCGTAAATCTATTTTTTAATTATATTGCACTCAATTTAGTGGATAATTCCACGTTTCACTTCCAACAAAATTTGCATTTATGAAATTGCTAAAGCTTATTCTCTTTTTTGTTTCTTTATTTCCATTTATCACCGCTTGCGGGCAAAGTCATCATAAAACTTTCACTCGTGAAGATTCTTTGCGTGGAAAAATTACGCCCGAACGTGAATGGTGGGATTTAAAATATTACGAACTTCGAGTAAATGTAACACCCGCTGAAAAAGCAATTGCGGGAAGCACAACGGTATTTTATGAGGTTTTGAAACCCTACCAAACTATACAAATCGACCTTCAACCGCCTTTGCAAATAGAAAAAGTTACGCAAGATGGACAAGAACTTTCTTTCAAAAAAGACGGAGTAAATGCCTACATGATTTCGTTGAAAAAAGCCCAAATAAAAGGCAAAAATGAATCAATCGTGGTGACTTATTCGGGTAAACCAATTGTAGCGAAGCGTCCGCCGTGGGATGGGGGTTTTCAGTGGGTGAAAGATAAAGCGGGCAATGATTTTGTGGCTACTTCGTGTCAAGGTTTGGGGTCGAGTGCGTGGTGGCCGTGCAAAGACCACATGTATGACGAATGCGATAGTATGTTGGTAAGTATCACAGTTCCGAAAAATTTGACGGATATATCAAATGGGCGTTTAAGAAAAACAACTGAAAATGCCGACGGCACAAAAACTTTCGATTGGTTTGTGAAGAATCCTATCAATAATTATGGTGTAAATGTCAATATTGGTAATTACGTGCATTTTGATGAAGTTTTTGAGGGAGAAAAAGGCAAACTGACGATGGATTATTATGTTTTGCCCGAAAATTTGGAGAAAGCAAAAGAACAATTCAAGCAAGCCAGCATGATGATGAAAGCTTTTGAGCATTGGTTTGGGCCGTATCCATTTTATGAAGATGGTTATAAATTAGTAGAAGTTCCGTATTTGGGAATGGAGCATCAAAGCTCGGTAACTTACGGAAATGGTTATAAAAATGGGTATCTGGGTCGTGATTTGTCGGGGACGGGCTGGGGTTTGAAATGGGATTTTATCATCATTCACGAGTCGGGACATGAGTGGTTTGCCAATAATATTACTTACAAAGATGTAGCTGATATGTGGATTCATGAAAGTTTTACGAACTATTCAGAAAGTCTTTATACCGAGTATTATTTTGGCAAAAAAGCGGCTTCCGAATATGTAATTGGCACTCGCAAAGGCATCAGAAACGACATTCCAATTATTGGTTCGTATGAAGTAAACAAAAGCGGCTCGGGCGATATGTATCCTAAGGGTGGGAATATGCTGCATACGATTCGCCAAATTTTGAACAACGATGACAAGTGGCGACAAATTCTGAGAGGTTTGAATAAAACTTTTTATCACCAAACCGTTACGACTCAGCAAATTGAAGATTATTTATCAAAAAATGTAGGCCGAGATTTAGATAAAGTTTTTGACCAATATTTACGTGATGTCAGAATTCCAGTGTTGGAATATTCGGTAGAAAAAAACAAAATTAGCTATCGTTGGAGTAATTGTGTTGATGGTTTCGATATGCCAGTAAAAGTTTCGACAGATGGTGGTGAAATGACTTTTATTTATCCAACGACCACTTGGAAAGTCATGCGTGGAAATGGTGAATTGAAAGTTGATGAGAATTTTTATGTGAATAGTTTGAAAAAATGAGAATAGTTTGCATTTCAGATACACATAACTTACATCATCAAACTGCGATTCCAAACGGTGATATTTTGATTCATGCAGGCGATATTTCATCTGTTGGAGACAAAGAAGATTTTATTAATTTCAACAATTGGCTTAGTAAATTACCGCATAAATACAAAGTTGTAATAGGTGGAAATCATGATTTTTATTTAGAAAATGAACATTTTGAAGCAAAATTGTTGCTAAATAATGCTATTTATTTGAATGATGAAGGGGTTGAAATTGGAGGACTAAAAATTTGGGGTTCTCCGATTTCTCCTGAATTTCACGATTGGGCATTTAACCGAAAAAGAGGTCAGGAAATTAGGAAACATTGGGAGCTAATTCCGACCGATACAGATATTTTGATTACACATTGCCCCCCTTTGGGAATTCTGGACAGAACAAATGACGGAAGAAACGAAGGTTGTAAAGATTTATTAGAAATTGTGAATCAAATAAAACCACGTTTGCATATTTTCGGGCATATCCACGAGGCTCACGGACAAACAAAAATTAATAATACAATTTATGTAAACGCCTCAATGGTTGGACTAAGTAGCTGGATTGCCAAGTATTGGTTCATAAAACAACTTAGAAGGTTAGCAATTGAAATTTTTAGTACAATTAAGGCTATTCGTAAGAAATTGTTTGGTGTTTCAAAAAAACAGCTTCACAATAAATCATTAGCTCATTTACATTGGAGTGTTGTGAACGAAGCAGTGGTAATTGAATTGTAGATTTATTTGATAACCGCCACTTTTCCAACAAAACTTTCAGAGCCATCGTCAGCTACGCAGAAAACCATGTAAATTGCAGTTGCTCGATGATTTTGCAAATCCCAAGAGGCAGTTCCGCCATTTGATTTTGTTTCATAAATCAATCTTCCTGCCGTATCGGTTATTTTTATAGTAGTATTCTCACGAAGCCCCGAAACTGTCAAAACGCCTTGAAAATCAGGACGAACGGGGTTTGGAAATATTTTTACTGCATCGAAATCTTTACTTGGCTCAGACGAATCGGTTCGGTAGGAGAGGAGTCCGTTTTGGGTCAAAACAAAAATTTCGCCCGAAGTAGAATCAATGGCTAAGTCAATGACGTTTTTTGACGGTAGCGGACTATTTTCTTCCGTAAAATTTAAAATTTGTTCATCTGCCGAAGCTGAAAAAAGATTCAGCCCATTTTGAGTAGCAATCCATTTTCGATTTCCTCCATCAACCACAATTTTATTGATTACTTCCTGCAAAAGCAATCGTCGAGTTTGGAAAAACGGCGTGTAGGCTTCCGAAGCAGTTGTAAAAATATCTCGTGTCGTAACGATTACAGCTACACCATTATCTGTGCCTACCCAAAGCAAATTGTCTCGGTCTAAAGCAATCGAATTAACATTTGAAGTCGGTAAACCTCCCGCACCTTTCCCTGCGAAGTAGAAGCGAGTTCGATTTGTTGTGAAGTCCGTAACTCGCAGCGTTTGTCCCGAAATTTGCCAACGGTAGCC
>JBKBSS010000259.1:0-2527 GCA_046291385.1 Emticicia sp.
CAACAAATGTCGTTATCGCCCAATGCTTTTAGGTATTTTAAGTTGATTCAAGACCAATCAATCAATACTGGTACGCTCGCCGACACGCCCCCCGCTCCTATCAAAAGCAATGTTTATAACAAAGATGATTCGGGCGAATTGATTTTGGGCTATTTCTCAGTTTCGTCGGTTAGTGAGCAGAAATACATGCTTAGACGCAAAAATGCTTCTGGTGCGGGACTAAACGCTTTGTTTTTTGCAAAAAACAACCGTCTCCCCCAACCCGAAGAATCTTCGGTCGAACGCCTTGATATTCCGTTGGCAATCTGTAAGAAAAGCCTAAGTCGCACACCACTCAAACCCGCAGGATGGCAAATACAATGAAAAAACATCTCTATTTATACATCGCCCTCTTGTTTGCTGGTTTCAATACGCACGCCCAGTTTTATATCACAGGCGTAGTACGAGACTCACTCACCAACACGCCATTGGAAGGAGCATCAATTGTGCTTGATTATAATAAATCCAGAAATGGCACAAAAACCGATGCCGATGGTAAGTTTGTATTGACGGTTTCGAGAGGAAACCATACGCTCAATGTGCGATATGTGGGTTATGTATCTTCGTCGAAATTTATTGCTTCGCAGCAAAGCAATTTGAACATAGATTTTTCGCTCACAAGGGTTGAAAACGAACTGGAGCAAGTAGTCGTAACCACCAAAGGTTTCGACCAAAACGTTCGGCAGCCATTGCTGGGCGTGAACCAAATCAATATCAAAACCTTTCAGAAATTACCATCGGCTTTTGGCGAATTAGATTTACTGCGAGGAATGCAAATGCTTCCAGGGGTAACGAGTGTGGGCGAAGCTTCAAATGGTGTAAATATCAGAGGTGGCACAACTGACCAAAATCTGATTTTGCTCGATGATACCCCGATTTTCAATCCAACGCACATGTTTGGTCTGTTTTCGGTTTTTCCGCCCGATGCTGTCACAAATTTAGATTTATATAAAGGAAACGTGCCAGGAAGATACGGTGGTCGTGCCGCTTCGGTAGTCGATATTACCTTGAAAAACCCAAATCTTGAAAAATTCATGATAAAAGGTGGCGTTAGTCTCGTATCGAATCGTTTGATGATAGAAGCCCCAATCGTGAAAGATAAAGTGGGCATTTACTTCGCTGGACGAGCTGCTTTTAATGATTTTCTTTTGCCGATTGCCTCTGACCGCTTGAATGACATCCGAACAAAATTTGGTGAAGGCGTTTTTAAAGGTTTCTGGAAAATGAATACCAAAAATACGCTCACGGCAATGTATTATAAAAGTTATGATAATTTTCAGACAAATTTACTGACAAATCTTCCGAACGTAATTGGCGTTTCGACATTCTATAAGCACTACACCAACAACGGAATGATGCGTTGGTTACACGTCATCAACCCTAAACTTAATCTTCAAACGACGGCTTTGGTGGCTCAATATTCACCCAAAATCATCAACGTTGAAAAAACGGCTAATGAAGTAAGTTTAGCATCAAATCTTTTGCAAAAACAGATAAAATCAAATATAAACTACCAATTAAGCAAGCATAAAATAGAGTCAGGGCTGAGTTTTATTCAATATACAATCAAACCTGGAACGCTGAACCCGAACGGAAGTGAGAGTGTGAAATACATCACGACTCCAACAGAATACGCCAACGAAGCTGGTTGGTACGCCGACGATGAATACGAAATCTCTAAAAAACTCGCAGTTTCGATAGGCATTCGGTATTCGAGATTCATGGCAATGGGGCCGAATAATTACAGAACTTACATTGCGAGCGAACCTCGTGACGACTATTCGGTGCTTGATACTTTTCAAGTAGCAAAGGGAAGCGTAATGAAAGCCTACGGTGGTTTTGAGCCACGTTTCGGACTCCGCTATAACCTCAGCGAAAATGCCTCATTGAAATTTGGCTATAACTTGATGCGTCAGTATTTGCAGATTGTTTCAAATACCACAACCCCAATTCCGACCTCTCGTTGGAAAACCTCCGACCAGCACATCAAACCACAAATTAGCTCTTTGATTTCGATGGGTTATTATCAGTCGTTCAATGATAATATTTATGATGTTTCGCTCGAAGGTTATTATAGATTTACCGAAAACATCGTAGATTATAAACCTGGGGCTGATTTTTTACTTTCGAGCTACCCAGAAACGCAGCTTTTGCAAGGAAAAAACCGTTCTTATGGTTTGGAAGTAATGTTTTCTAAGAAAAAAGGCGAAACTACGGGTTGGATAAACTATACGTATTCTCGCTCAATGAATAAAGTGAATGAAGGAAGCGGTTTTGGTGAGCAAATCAACTTTGGCAACTGGTATGCGGCCAATTATGACCGTCCGCACTCGTTTAATGCTTCGCTAATTATCAATCAAGGCACGCACCACGACTTTTCGTTTAATTTTTCTTATAGCACTGGCCGTCCATACACATTACCCGAAGGTTTTGTTGTTTATCAAGGGCGTAGTTATCCATTCTTTGGGGTACGAAACAATGCACGCCT
>JBKBSS010000259.1:2626-4580 GCA_046291385.1 Emticicia sp.
ATACACATTACCCGAAGGTTTTGTTGTTTATCAAGGGCGTAGTTATCCATTCTTTGGGGTACGAAACAATGCACGCCTGCCCGACTATCATCGCCTCGATTTTGCGTGGAATATCTATCAACCTGGCATGAAAGATAAACGTTTTAAAAGCCACTTTACCTTTACTATTTTTAATCTTTACGGAAAGAAAAACGCTTATTCGGTTTTTGTACGTAGCACGGGAACAAGCATTAGTTCTTATAAATTGGTAGTTTTTGGAGCTCCGATTCCATCTTTATCTTATAATTTCAAGTTTTGATAGTTTGTTGGGGGCTTATGCGATAAGCCCCTACTATTTAAAATTCAATGTAAGGCAATATCTTCATAATGGAGGCTTCATCTAAAATTTTTATCTGCTTCAAATCTTCTGAGTTTTTAAACGCCCCATGTTGCTCACGATAAGCAATAATTACTTTCGCTTGCTGATATTTCAGATAAGGATGGCGAAATTCTGAAAGGCTTATTTGATTGATTTTCAACTTTTTAACTCCATTTTTTACAAATCCATATTTCAATAACTCATCAACAGTTTCGGGCGGAAGTCCGTAAGTTTCTTTGATTTGTTCGGCATTGATAAAACCTCCGAGCATATCTCTAAATTTGATAATTCGTTTGGCGTAGCCCGAACCAATGCCTTTGAGTTTCATAAAATCGGTCGTATCACCAGTGTTTAAGTCGAAACGAATCGGTTGTTTTGTACTTATTTTTGGGCTTATTGGTTTGTTTTCTATTGTCTTATCTTCACTTGGTGAGGTAGTTGCCACAGCTCGCTCTACATTTGTAGCCTCTGCTTGCGGTGTGCGTAAAGATTCATCATCGGCCGATGGCAAAGTGATGAAAGGTTCTAAACGCTCATAAGTATCGGGCAGAATACCGTAGATTTTCGCAAAATCTTCTCTTTTTCTAAACTTACCGCCTTTGCTGCGATATTTGTCAATACGTTCGGCAATAAACTTTGGCAAACCCAACGATTCAAACTGCTCGACTGAGGCCGTATTTGGGTCGAAATTAAAGTTTTTATACGCCTTTTTATTAGAATCGTATTTCTCATATTTTTGTCCATAATTCGATTGATTTCCATAATTTGGTTTTCGATTATCGAGCGAAACCGTTAGACTATCCAACATTTTTGGCGAAGAAATGACCAAATTTTGTGGTTTCTGACTAAAAAACCAATCCGCACCAAACATCAGTAAAATAATAAAAATGACAATTCCGAAGATTACGATTACGCCCCTTGCTTCGGCAGGCGACATAGATAGCAAATTACGAACGAAAGTCGTGAGTTTTTTCATTATTAACAGCAGTAGAATTGAATTATTGGCAAAAATTAAGATATAGGCAAAGTATTTGCAAGGATTTCGTTAATTTTGTGGAGATAAATTTATTCAAAGGATGATTTTTAGTTATTTTGAGGTAAATTAACAGAAAAAAATGATTACTCGAATCAGCATAAATGGATTTAAAAGTTTAGTTAACGTTGAAGTCTTTTTGGGGACTTTTACTTGCATAGCTGGTCGAAACGCAGTAGGTAAATCTAACCTATTTGACGCTCTTGTTTTTTTAAGCAACTTAGCAGATAAACCTTTATTAGAGGCAGCAAAACTCGTCAGAAGTGAAGGACAAAAGCACACTAATATTCGTGATATATTTCAAAAAATAGGAAATAATTATACGGACACCATCAGTTTTGAGATTGATATGATTGTTCCGTCAACAACCATTGATGATTTAGGACAAAAAGCCGAAGCTACAATTACATCATTGAGATATAGTTTAGAATTATATTACAATGACATTGAAAATGAAGACCCTATCAAGATAAAAAAAGAAGAATTAGTCCCTATTCCATTACTGGAAGCCAGAAAATCAATTAAGTTTCCTCATACGAATGAGTGGCTTAAATCTTGTATAA
>JBKBSS010000260.1:0-4538 GCA_046291385.1 Emticicia sp.
GTACTGCGAGAAATTGCAGTAAGTAAGTAGAGAAACGAACTATAAAACACTGAATATCAGCGATTTATAAACAATCAAATTGGTGTTATTTTTATTCCAGTACTTACTTATTTAATTTCAAAGTGTAGCACAAGCATTAAAGTTGTGCTACACTTTTTTTATGTCAAAAAACAATATTATCAATCAAGCGGACTCCACCCAAAAATGCTGCAACGCACAAAGCGGTTTTTCCATCGGCAACTTTCGCTTCGATTGGATGTAAAGTATCAAAATCGGCAGCCTCAAAATATTCCAGTTCAAAGGCTGGAAAATTGACAAAATGCTCATTAACAGCCTTTTGCATTTCGCTAACCCTTACTCCTGTTTGTAGTTTTTCTTTGGCAAAAATCAAAGCCTTATAAATTTGCGGAGCTAAAGCACGGGCTTCGGGCGAAAGACGGGTATTGCGTGACGACATCGCCAGACCATCGGTTTCTCGCAAAGTCGGACACGGAATTATTTCTAAATCAAAACTCAAATCCTGAACCATTCTTCTGATAACCGCCACTTGCTGCAAATCTTTTAGGCCGAAATAAGCTTTTTCGGGTTTTACAATATTAAAAAGTTTGCTTACCACGATTCCTACACCATTGAAATGTCCAGCTCGAAACTTCCCTTCCATAACGGTTTCCAAACTTCCAAAATCCATTTTTAACTGAGGCAAACTCGGATACATTTCTTCGGCCGATGGAGCAAAAACTACATCACAACCAGCAGGCAGTAGCATTTCGCAGTCTTTTTCAAGCGTTCGAGGGTATTTTTTTAAATCTTCAGGGTTATTAAACTGCGTTGGATTCACGAAAATACTGCAAACCACCAAGTCATTTTCTTTTTTTGCTCGCTCAATCAATGAAATATGGCCTGCGTGCAAAGCCCCCATTGTTGGCACAAAACCGATGGTTTTTTCTACTCTTTGCTGGCTTTTGAGGTATTGTTGTGTTTCTGAGATTGTATTGAAAATGTGCATTTTAAAGTATGTTAATCAATCAAAATAAAGAAAGCTTTGTTTTTTCTTCCCCAAATATAGTTAGATAAAGTTAGATTCATGTTTTTTACACTATTTCTATGTTCTGACCAAAGTGGAACTTCGCTCCACAACACAAGTTTACATTTTCATAACGTCTTGATAATAGGCAGTTTATATAAAATGCGGTATTTTGTTAGCATGAAAAAACACAAGCATTTTCGCACAATAGTGCTTTCTGACATACATCTTGGTACGAGTGGCTCGAAAGCCAAAGAAGTAACCGAGTTTCTGAAACAATACCGCTGCCAAAAGCTCATCTTAAACGGTGATATTATTGACGGTTGGGCATTGAAAAAATACGGAAACTGGAAGAAAAAGCACACCTCATTTTTCAGAGTTGTACTGAAAATGATGGACAAACACGACACTAAAGTTGTGTATCTGAGAGGAAATCACGATGATTTTCTTGACCAAATTTTGCCTTTGGTTGTCGGAAAACAGTTTCAGATTCGCCGAGATTATATCTTAAATTCGGGCGATAAAAAATTCTACATCACGCACGGCGATGTTTTTGATAGCATCACAACCAACATGAAATGGCTGGCTCATTTGGGCGATTTGGGCTATACCTTCTTGCTTTGGCTTAATAAAAACTATAATGCTTACCGTGAATGGCGTGGGCTGCCTTATTATTCGCTTTCGCAGATTGTAAAACAAAAAGTGAAGTTAGCGGTAAATTATGTCAATGATTTTGAAGAAAAATTGGCCGATTTGGCCAAAGCAAAAGGATGCGATGGCATCATTTGTGGGCATATTCACCAACCAGCTATCAGAGAAATAAATGGCATAACTTACTTAAATTCAGGCGATTGGGTAGAAACGATGTCGGCACTCGTCGAGGATTTTGATGGAAAATGGAGTTTGGTTTATTATTCAGTCAGCGATGATATTTCTACATCAAATACCGATTTAGACGAAGAAGATGAAGGCGAAACAGCCATTGAAAAGTTTGTTTTACCAAGAATAGCAGCATCATTATAAAGTCTTCAGAGAGCAGTTTTCAGTAAACAGTCACTAATAAAGTTTCCCTTTAGGGGCAGAGGGGTTTTATGAAATATCTTTTTATCATTCAGGGCGAAGGGCGTGGACATCTCACGCAGGCTATTGCTTTAGCAGAAATGCTTCAAAAAAATAACCATCAAGTAGTGGGTGCTTTGGTTGGCACTTCTGATGGGGAGAAAATTCCTCCGTTTTTTACTGAAAAATTTTCGGCTTCCAGCATCGCTTTTGCAAGTCCATGTTTGGTTTATTGCAAGAAAACTAAAGCTCTTGATATTCGTAAAACTCTTACCAATAGTATTTTAAAGATAAAAACATACATTTCGAGTCTTCGAAAAATAAACACCACTATCAATCAACTGAACCCCGATGTTATCATAAATTTTTATGACGTTTTGGGCGGAATCCACCAGTTTTTGTTTCGCCCAAAAACACCGATGGTTTGCATTGCACATCAATACCTTTTACTCAACCCTGACTTTAAACATCCTAAAAATCATTGGCTTGACAAGTTTTTGGTCAATACCAACACTCGAATTACAGCTTTAGGGGCTGCCAAAAAATTGGCTTTATCTTTCACGCCATTTAGTAACGATGAAAAACAACAAATTTACGTAATTCCGCCACTGCTCCGTTCTGAAATTGAACACATCAAGCCCTCAACCGAAAATTACATTCTGGTTTACATGACCCAACATTCTTTGGTAGATGAATTGCTTAAATGGCACGTAAAAAACCCGAAAGTTATGGTGCATTGCTTTTGGGATAAGCCACAAAATACGGAAGTTTATAGATATTCAAGAAACTTGCATTTTCATCGAATAGACGGGCAAAAGTTCATAGAAATGATGCAAAACTGCAAAGGTTTGGTCACTACGGCGGGCTTTGAATCGGTCTGTGAAGCTATGTATTTGGGTAAACCAACAATGATGATTCCTGTACCGAAGCACTACGAGCAAGCTTGCAATGCTCTCGATGGCAAACGTGCAGGTGCGGGTATTTCGGGAACTAAATTTGACTTAACTGCTTTCCTAAATTACATTCCTCACCACAAAGACACTCGCTCTGAATTTCAAACTTGGCATAGCCGCAGTGCATTTATGTTTTTGCGAGAGATTGAAAGTGTTTTTGAAAAAGAAGAACAGTTTCAGGTATTACTTTCTGAAACTGCTCTTTGAAAATTGCTTATTTTAGCATCGTTTTTACTTCTTTTCCTACCTCTTTTCCATTTTCAAATTCATAGCCTAAAACCTTGGCGGCTGTCTTGGCAATTTGATTCTGGAATAATTGTCCCTCGGCTTTTACTTCGCCCAATGCTGGCGTATCTGGCCCGATTGCAGCCATCCAAATTTGGTAACAATCAGGCACTTTTTGTCCATGACTTGTCCATTGCGATTTGATTTTATCGCCTCGACCGTGGTCGGTCAGAATCAAAAATGTTGTTTTTCCTTGATATTCGGGCGTAGTTTGGCAATAATTCCATAAATCTCCGATAAATTTATCGGCCGTGTTTGCCGCAAAAAGATATTCGTCATATTTTGCTTCGTGGGCAAATTCATCGGTTTCATCAAACGATAAAAAGAAAACCTTTGGTTTGTTTTTCTTGATGTATTCTTTGGCCAGATAATAGGTAATAAAATCGTGGCGGTCGCTGGCGAGACTTGGGTAATTTTTCAAGATTTCGTTGAGCATTGCCTCTTTGTCGGTCAAATTTCCTTGTACCAAATCTTTTCCCGAATTTACAGGAATCCCACTGCGTTTATCATTCACAATATACGGAAAAACATCCCACGTCGTATAAGCCGCCACTTTACCATTGAGTTTTGGTTGCTTATTCAAAAACTCTAAAACGGTCATGTTTTTATTGTATTTTTTATCGTTGGAATTGATGCTATCATCGGCATATC
This sequence comes from Emticicia sp., assembly GCA_046291385.1. Lineage (GTDB taxonomy): Bacteria > Bacteroidota > Bacteroidia > Cytophagales > Spirosomataceae > Emticicia. The sequence goes on from JBKBSS010000260.1 coordinate 3,973, forward strand.
CACTCAAAATTTCGTTGTAACCTGGGTACGAAAACCAGTAAGGATTCAGCACGTTTACTTTATTTCCTGACCAACGATTGCCGTAAAGTTGCCCTTCTTTGGCAACAGTATTCCACATAAAAGGCATTAGTTTTTGGCGGCTTTCTTCAGGCGTTTTAGCTACAAAATTATTCTTGATTCTATCACGATTTCTGACGTATTTATCATCTTTCAAAAGCACCGAATCAACTCCGCCAAACATTTCTTGCCAACGAAAACCATCGGTCGTGATGATGAAAACATTCTCGGTTTTGTTTTGGGCAAATACCGAAAAACTAAGCATTAAGAGTAGGAGTGTTTTTTTCATTTGTTTGTAAGATAGAGGTCTATAATATTCATAAAATGGTCTAAAGTTGGTAATTCCATGGCTTCAACCTTTGCGGCTTCGTCCCAGCGACGCATTCTGATAATTGTTTCAAAGTAAGGATTTTGTTCAAATGCTGCCGCTTCATTATCGGTCATTCGTCCACCTTGAAACATCAACGTTTGCTTGCTCGCTTCCGAAAGTGCTTCGTAGTAATCTTCAT
>JBKBSS010000261.1:0-2657 GCA_046291385.1 Emticicia sp.
GTAAAGATAGAGACCGAGATATTCCTATAATTGTTTTAGAATATTAGTAAAGGGTTGGTGATTTTTTCGATTTAGATGCCCAAGCTGCAAAATTAATTTACTAATAAATCGTATAAAGCACTTTTATAATACTTTTGATTTTTTTAAAAGTAAGTCATATCGTCAAGCTAAAATCTGCAAAGTTCAGAAGAATTATCCTTTTAAACCTTACGGATTTTGTATATTTTGTTTCTTCAGTTTGTTTTCTATAAATTTGTATAACTCTACTATTGAGTAAAACGTAAAATGTTTATAATTATGGGCTTACAATATATTTCAGATACGCAAGGCAGACATACCGCAGTCGTGATTCCGATTGAGGAATGGAATAATATCACAGCCAAGCACGAAGATTTAAAATTATTGGAAAAGCCTAAGCCAAATCAAAAAAGAAAACCTTCGGATTTTGTGGGATGTATTTCTAAGGAAACGGCTCAACGAATGATTATTGAAATAGAACAAAGCCGTAACGAATGGGAACGAACTATCTAATAGACACGATACATTACTGGAATTTGTAGGGAATACTTTGCCTTTGAAAGCACACGCTTTTGTAGAAAATGTAATAAATGAAAGTTTTAATGTTTCAGTTATAAACAGAATCGAGGTTTTAGGACATGAATCAGCTACCCAGGACTTAACTGATTTTATGAATTTGGCAAATACATATCAACTTACAGAAATCATTGAAAAACAAACCATTAGTTTACGTAAGCAAAAAAAGATAAAACTCCCTGATGCGATTATTGCTGCAACGGCATTGGTTCATAACTTTATTATCATCTCTCGGAATGTCAAGGATTTTACAAATATAGAAGGCTTAAATTACGTAAATCCTTACGAATTATAGGGTTTTAGATACGTTTCAACCATACAAACCCTACCGCTGAGATAGCTCCAAAAGAACCCAAAATATACCAAAGAGTATCAAAACCAAAATGAGCAATCGTCTGAGTACCAATCAATGGTGCAGAAATTTGTGCTACCGACCAAGTCATTGAATGTAGTGCCGAATATTGCCCACGATTATGTGGCTTTGAACGTTCAATACTGAAAGCATTCATAAAAGGCATGGCAAAAATTTCGGAGAAAGTAGCAAAAATAATTCCTGTAATCAGCCAAGCGTAATTGTGTGAAAATAAGAAGATGACATAATTGACTACCACCAAACTTGCTCCAAAACTAATCAGATAGAGTTTTTCAAATTTCCCTTCAATTTTATAGACCAAAATCATTTCAACCAGAGCAACAATAAGACCGTTTAAACCCAAAATATAACCTATTTCTATTTCTGACAAAGCACAGATTTGTTTGTAAAAAACTGGTCCAATCGTAAAAAGTTGAAAGAATGCAACGGCATACATCGTCGTAAGTAACAGAAAAATCCAATACTTGCGGTCACGATAAGCCGAATCTTTTGGGTCGATTTCTGCTTTATTTGCTTTAATATCAGCTCTTTTTTGTCTAGAAGTTCTTAAAAAGAAAAACACCAAAACTGCCGCACCGATATTTGTTAATCCATCAGCCCAAAACAATAAAGTATAATCTCGTGAAGCCAAAAATCCGCCAATTGCAGGCCCAATCGACCAGCCAATATTTATCGCCAAACGAATCAAAGAAACCGAGCGAGTGAAAGTTTCGGGCGTACTAAAATCAGCAATTGAAGCAGTATTTGCGGGGCGATATGCTTCGCCAAAAGTGCTTAAAAAGAAAACGAGCGTACAAATAACGTAATAATTTTGGGTCTGGGAAAGCAACAAAAACATGATTCCGCCCAACAATAAACTAAATAACTGCACAGGAAAATAACCAATCAAGTCGGTCAGTTTTCCACCAATAAAAGTCCCACAGATTGAACCAACACCAAACGCTACCATCACAAAACCTGCATCAGTAATGCTAAAACCCAGTTTTTGAGTCAAATAAAGGGTCAAAAATGCCACAACCATTCCACCACTTCGATTGATGAGCATCACCAATGCCAACAACCAAACTTGCCGAGATAAGCCGCCAAAAGCATTACGATAAAGAGAAAGCATAAGTTTTTACTCTGTGGAACGAAACTGTGTTTCGTTCATAAACCATGATAGATTAAAGTATTTTTTTACTCTTGTAAATATTCGACAAAATTAGCTTTTTCAGCATTTGCATCAAACCAAACTATTGATTAGTTTTGTCAGATAAAGTATGCAAGCATACTAATTTCTATTCACCATTACATTAATTTCAAAAATGGAAGCATATATTTATGATGCCGTTCGCACGCCTCGTGGCCGTGGAAAATCGGACGGTTCTCTGCACGAAATCCAACCAGTTGACCTTCTCGCAACGGTTTTGAAGGCCATAAAAGACCGCCACGACCTTGATACAAGCTATATCGACGATGTAATTATGGGTTGCGTTTCGCCAATCGGTGAGCAAGGGGCAGACATTGCTCGTACGGCAGTTTTGGCGGCGGGTTATGCTCAAAGTGTGGCAGGTGTGCAGGTCAATCGTTTCTGCTCGTCGGGTTTGGAAGCTATCAATATGGCGGCCGCTTATGTGATGTCGGGGCAAGTAGATATGATTGTGGCAGGTGGCGTTGAGTCGATGTCGAGAGTGCCAATGGGTTCGGATGG
>JBKBSS010000261.1:2757-4521 GCA_046291385.1 Emticicia sp.
GTGATGTCGGGGCAAGTAGATATGATTGTGGCAGGTGGCGTTGAGTCGATGTCGAGAGTGCCAATGGGTTCGGATGGAGGAGCATTGATGATGAATCCGCAGATAATTTCACAGCATAAAATTGTTCCGCAAGGTATTTCGGCCGATTTGATTGCTACAAAATATGGTTATTCACGCAATGACGTTGATACTTTTGCCGTAGAATCGGTGCGAAGAGCCGTTGCAGCACAAGCGGCAAATCGTTATAAATCAGTAGTGCCAGTAAAAGATGAAATTGGATTAACAGTTCTTGACCGTGACGAAGGCATTCGTCCAGAAACCAGCATCGAATCTTTGGGTAAACTAAAACCAGCTTTCGAGATGATGGGCGGCATGGGGCTTGATGCTTTGGCTTTAATGAAATATAATGATTTGGTGAGCATCAATCACGTGCATCATGCAGGAAATTCTTCGCAACTAACCGACGGGGCAGGGGCTTTATTGATTGGAAATAAGGCAATGGGCGAAAAACTCGGACTGAAACCTCGTGCAAAAATCAAGTCTTTTGCGATTGTGGGTTCTGAGCCAACAATTATGCTTACTGGCCCAGTTCCTGCCACCGAAAAAATTCTAAAAAAAGCAGGAATGAATATCAGTGATATTGATTTATTTGAAGTAAATGAGGCTTTTGCGGCCGTTCCGATGTTGTTTATGGAGCATTTCGGCGTTGACCACTCAAAAGTAAATGTCAATGGCGGGGCAATTGCTTTGGGGCATCCGCTCGGTGCAACGGGAGCGATTTTATCAAGTACATTAATCGACGAACTCGAACGTTCAAACAAATCTACGGGACTCGTAACGCTCTGTATTGGTGGCGGAATGGGAATTGCTACAATTTTTGAAAGAGTTTAGAACGCAGGTCTGACCAAATAAACAAAAATGCCTTGAGAAGTAATTTTCAAGGCATTTTATTTGTGCAACTGACAAATTAAAAATTTGTTTTACTAAGAAATTTTTATTCCTTCTTCATCAAGGTATTTTCCAATATTGATATTTATTCCATCGAAAAGTTCGATTTCTCTGTTCCAAGTTTTTATCAACCAATCTTCATTAGATTGTGCAATAATCACTTTTTGCGAAGATGTAATTATCCAAAAGACTTTTTCAGTACCAAACTCAAAGAGTTTTTCGGTTTTTCGAGTTAGATAATCCATAAAATTAGTTTCGCTCAAATCGGCATTTGTATCTATTTCGATAACGTATTTTGGTGGAACGTTCGAGTATTTGGTTGTGATTTTATCGGCTGTTAAAACAGCTTTATCGTAAACCAGAATATCGCCTGCAAGTGTATCTTTATAAGCTAATTGTAAGCCAGATTCGTTTGTATGAATACGATATTTTTTTCGGTCATAAAAGCGTAAAATTATTTCTAACACAAAAACGACTAATTCTGACTGTAATGAGCTGCACCCCATAATTTCTTCGGCGGTTAAATGATTTTTTATCGCTTCTTTATATCCTTTATAATAAATAGGTTTTCCATCCATGATTTCATAGATGAATTCTTCGGGAATTTTGCGTTTGATTACTTCTACTTCGCTTTCAAGTACCATATTCTTTGGTTTTAATGAAACTAAGGTACAAAAAATACTCAAATTGAAATATAAAAGTCAGAAAAATCAGTTAGTCAAATCACATAAATCAATCTAATCGGAGTTTAAGAAAAGTTTTATTCCTATTTTTGTAGTTCAATTCAAGAATAACAGAGAATTATGCAAATCAAGG
>JBKBSS010000262.1:0-4493 GCA_046291385.1 Emticicia sp.
GGAAAAGCCAACAACAATTCCGCAAGACAAGTCTACAACTTTACCGCAAACTCAGCCCCCACTTTTATCAACAACTCGACGAGGAAAAAGCATTGATGTGAAGTTTTCGGGCTACCCAAAAGTAACCGATGGATTTAATTATTTACGTGCCGACGGCTCGGTGCGAGAAGTGCTTGCAAAACTTAAAGTCGAAAACGGAAAGCTCAGCGACGAGCAATGGAGCAGACCTTTTATGAATGATAAAAACTACGAAAAGGGTTTTTATATTGGTCTGGGCGAAAAATCAAATACCGCCGCTCTACAAAATTTAGATATTTTGGAAATGGCGGGTTTCGACCTCAGCGTAATTGAAGTTTATACCGAAAGAGGCAAACATTGGAACACCCGAAATTGGCTGCAACAATATATTACAGTTCCTGGCAAACGTATGACGACTGATACCGTGAATAATGCTATTTATTTTTGGAATCCAGCCCAATATGTGAGCGAAAGTATTTTGCCCGATTTTTATGATGCTTTTCCCGAATTTACTTTGCCAAAAGGTAAAATTGTGAAGTTTTCGTATTTATCGGGAACAGATATTAATGGCGAAAAAGCGATAAAAAGAGGAGTCACTTTTGTGCATAATGCCCCAAATGCAGCCCGAAAATCTTGGATGGATTACGATGGTTGGCTTTACGAGTCGGGTTGCCCAAAGGCTTATACAACAACGGAGGAAGTTGTCAATCAATGGCTCGATAGGGTCGATGCCAATGTTTTACGGAAAAACTTTGCCGAAGTGGTAAGCCCAAATGTAAAAACTGGTTATTTGAGTTTAAACTTTGAGCCGATTGGCGTTTGGAACAGCAGCAAGAGTATTGGTAAAATTGGTTTTGCTCTGCAAGAATTCAAACGTCAAAATGCTGAAGGAGAATTTGCGATTTGGAGTTTAAATCCGAGAGGTGTGAGTCGAGCAAAATTTGAAGGTGAACGAGATGCACAAGGAATGACCAGTGTATTGAAATGGCAAGGAAGTGGTTTTGAAGCATATAATCGGGCATTTCCTGCTGGGCCAACGAGAAATGTTTGGAATTCGGTTCGGGAATCGCTTACGGTTTCACAAGTGGGAGGTTATTGCAATGATTTACGAAATGTTGGCACGATTTATCATTTAATGACCGAAGGGCTTGTCTCGAGAAAAATCGAACCGACTAAAAAAGCACTGGCCAATATTTGGCACGAAGTGGAAGCCCTTGACTGGCAATTGGGCGAGCAAACGCACCGAACTTCAAGCGGTGAAGTTTTCAGAATCAAGACTAAGCCAATCGTACCGCCCGATTTAATGCAAAGTTGGGGTGTGTGGGGCATGTGGCTCGATGGAATTGACCTCTGGAGCGACCCCAACACAAAAGTAGATAATCCTGACTTGTGGGGAAGTAAAGCGATGGAACTTGAAACCGAAAAATACCGTGAAAATCGCTTTGGCGAACAACTTTCGAGTTACCCGTTTCAATCTCAGAAAAATATTGATTGGCTCATGGCGGGCGTGTGGGCAATGAGCGTAAACAAAGATATTATCGAAGCCAATACACCAATCGAATACCCCGATGTAACGCTACCCGATGGCCGTCGAGTGACGGGCGATAACAAACTCCCGACTGAGGCATTTATCAAAGGTTTTCCGTTAGTAATAAAAAAACGTGATGATAATAGCAAGGATGTTCTTTATACGGCTTATTGGGGGCATAATCCAGCCAATAAAGCTGTGAAAATTGTTGTTGATGGTCAGGAAATTATCATCAGAGGGCAATATACGAGTGTCGTGAGAGTGAAGTTGTGATAAAAGGAAGGCTTCCCTGAGAGGGAAGCCTTCCTTTAAATACTCAAAACACTTATTTTTTATCAAATTTATCGAAATCACGGTGAGCTACTTCATCAAAAAGTCTTTCTCTTGGTAGGCTTTTGAAATATTCGTAAGTGATTTTCAAACCTTCGGCACGATTTACTTTTGGTTCCCAACCTAAGATTTCTCTTGCTTTCGTAATATCTGGTTGGCGTTGCTTAGGGTCATCTTTCGGTAACGGACGATGAACAATTTTTTGGTCAGTTCCTGTCAATTTGATGATTTCCTCAGCAAATTCGTTCATCGTAATTTCTGATGGATTGCCAATATTTACTGGATAAGCATAATCAGACAACAATAAACGATAAATTCCTTCTACTAAATCATCTACGTAGCAGAATGAGCGAGTTTGAGTGCCATCACCAAAAATCGTGAGGTCTTCGCCACGCAATGCTTGACCGATGAATGCAGGCAATACACGTCCGTCGTTGAGTCGCATTCTTGGGCCATAAGTGTTAAAAATACGCACGATGCGAGTTTCTAAACCGTGGTAAGTATGATAAGCCATTGTCATGGCTTCTTGAAAACGTTTGGCTTCGTCATAAACACCACGTGGGCCAACTGGATTTACGTGTCCCCAATACTCTTCGGTTTGTGGGTGAACGAGTGGGTCGCCATAAACTTCTGATGTTGAAGCAATGATTACTCTTGCTTTTTTGACACGAGCCAAACCAAGACAGTTATGGATTCCGAGTGAACCAACTTTTAGGGTCTGAATCGGAATTTTCAAATAATCAATCGGACTTGCTGGTGAAGCAAAATGCAAAATATAGTCGAGTTCGCCTGGAACGTGAATAAATTTACTCACATCATGGTGATAAAACTCAAAATTTGGATGTTTGAACAAATGCTCGATATTGCGTAAATCTCCCGTGATGAGGTTATCCATCGCAATTACATAATGTCCTTCTTTGATAAATCTATCGCAAAGGTGCGAACCCAAAAAACCCGCACCACCTGTTATTAATACTCTTTTCATAGCCCCCTAACCCCCGATGGGGGAATTTTAGTTTTATGTTTACAAATGAAACTTCTATATAAAAAATAATACAATGTGTAAAACCTCCTATTAACAATTATGTTTAATTAAAATTGTTTTGAATTCCCCCATTGGGGGATAGGGGGCCTTATTTTACAGTTTCTCTACCAACCGAGAAGTACGTATAACCCAATTCACGCATATCCTTTAGTTCATAAAGATTACGGCCATCAAAGATAACTTTATTTTTGAGAGCAGTCTCCATTTTATCGAAATCTGGTGTACGGAATTCTGGCCATTCAGTCATAATCATCAAGGCGTCTGCTCCTTCGATGGCTTCGTAAGGTGTTTTGGCATATTTTACTTTTTTGCCAACTACTTCACGAATATTATCCATTGCTTCTGGGTCATAAACTACCACTTTTGCACCCGCTTTGCGTAATTCTTTGATATTGTATAAAGCTGGAGCTTCACGAATATCGTCAGTATGTGGTTTGAAAGCTAATCCCCAAAGAGCAATTGTTTTGCCCTTTAAATCGCCGTCAAAATGTGCTTTGATGTGCGGCATCATTTTGGTTTTTTGCTTTTCGTTGACTTTCATTACTGATTTCAAGATTTTGAAATCATAATCAAATTCGGCGGCAGTTTTTTCTAAAGCCTGAACATCTTTCGGGAAACAGCTTCCGCCGTAGCCAATTCCTGCAAACAAGAAACGCTTACCGATACGGCTATCAGTACCGATACCTTTACGAATTGCATCAACGTCTGCACCTGCTTTTTCGCAAAGATTAGCGATTTCGTTCATAAACGTAATCTTCATTGCCAAAAACGCATTGGCGGCATATTTGGTCATTTCGGCCGAACGCTCATCCATGAAGATAATCGGATTGCCTTGACGAACCAACGGAGCATACAATTTCTCCATTACTTTCTTAGCTTTCTCAGAAGTTGTACCGATAACCACACGGTCAGGCTTCATGAAGTCTTCGACGGCAACACCTTCACGCAAAAATTCAGGATTTGATACTACATCAAACTCAACTTTCGCACCTTTGGCCACACGCTCCTGCACTTTTTGAGCTGTACCAACTGGAACTGTACTTTTATCAATAATTACGGCGTAATTTTCGAGCAATGGGCCGAGGTCATTAGCTACACCCAAAATATATTTCAAATCGGCCGAACCATCTTCACCTGGAGGTGTCGGCAATGCCAAGAAAATCACTTGTGCATCTTTGATACCTTCAGCCAAATTAGTTGTAAATCTTAAACGACCTTCTTTTGTGTTACGGTCGAAAATTACATCTAAACCTGGCTCATAGATAGTGAGTTTTCCTTTGCGAAGTTTCTCAACTTTACGTTCGTCAATATCTACACAAGTCACTTGGTTGCCTGTTTCGGCAAAACAAGTTCCTGTTACGAGTCCTACGTATCCTGTTCCTACTACTGCTATTTTCATATTTTTAAGCCACCCCCAAGCCCCTAAAGGAGAGTTATTTTTAAAACTTTTATCATCTGATGGGGGTATTTTCAGATTGTAGTTTAATATTATTTGGTCTTTAGTTTGTTAATACAAATGTATAACTTTTTTTAGAAACAAAAATTTTATTTAAATAAAAAAAATAAAAATAT
>JBKBSS010000263.1:0-4436 GCA_046291385.1 Emticicia sp.
GCCCAGCGATGATTCTATTTCGAGATAAAAACATGTTTCTGATAGGCTGTTTTCCAAATGGATGTTCAGAAATTATTCCGCCATTTGCTACTATTTGCTCAATGTATTTTTCGTGCTGAGAAGGATAAATGACATCAATGCCACTGGCCAGAACTGCGATTGTAGGTAAACCAAAATCAATGGCGGCTTTGTGAGCTGTAATGTCAATGCCATAAGCTAATCCGCTAATTATCAGAGGGTTGTATGGTTTTGAATGTTCAACAATACTTTCGGTTATTTTTTTGCCGTAATCAGTTGCTTGGCGAGTGCCAACGATTCCTATTGAGCGAAAATGGTCTAAACTGGTGCTACCTCTGTAATACAAAACCGCAGGAGCATCATAGAGCGGCTTGAGGCGTGAAGGGTAATTTTTGTCAGTTGAAAAGAAGAGCTGAACACCTTGTTTTTCTGCTTCTTTCAAGGTTTTTTCGGCATCCGAAATTAGTTCTTTTTTCTTCAAACCCTCAATTACAACTTTTCCAACACCCGAAATTTTAAGCAATTTATCAGTTTTTGCTTTAAAAACATTTTCAGCCGAACCACAATAACTAATCAACTGTCGAAAAAAAACGCTTCCTACTCCTTCAACATTCGATAAAGCAATCTGATAAATTTTTTCCATGTATTTATTGGGGAATTAGTTACTGGGGAACTCGTTATTGGGAAATTGTTTTTTTCAACATCAAACATCAAACATCAAACATCAAACATCAAACATCAAACATCAAACATCAATCGGACGGGCGACCCCGCATCACTTCAGTAAATATTCCCCCCAAATCGGATAATGGTCAGAATACGGCGTTTCTGAAAATGTCTTGAATCGCTTTACTTTGAGCTTAGTTTCATCGTAAAATAAATTATCAATTCTCAAGAAACCTGGTTGGCGATGATACGTAAATCCAAAGCCACGACCTGCATCTTCAAAACTATTTCTCAAGTATTTTCGTATTTTTCCGTAAGCAAAACCGTAAGGCAATTCATTCAAATCTCCGCAGACCATCACTGGATACGGACTTTCCTCAATCCATTTTTCTAATTCTTTGACTTGAATTGCTCTATCTTCAAAGCCCCCTTTGAGTTGATGATAAATCGTTTTTGCTTCTTTTTTTGCCAATTCTTTGTCTTCTTTTGCCTCAATTACTTTCTGTACACGCACGCCCATTGAGCGTAATTGTACATTTATGACCCGAATCGTATCTTTTTTTATGATAATATCGGCCGAAAGTAAACCATTATGATTCATTGACCAATGTTTTTCTTGCTTTCTTATAATCGGAAACTTAGAAAAAATAGCCAGCCCTATTTCGCCTTGTCCTCGGTCATTTCCTGGCGTTGAGTGAACGTAAGTATAGTATTTGTGTGTACCTCTAAACTTTTTAAGGGTTCTAAACTGTGGAAAATCATCCCAATTATAAAGTTCCTGAATACATTTTATATCGGCATCAATATCAACGGCTTTTTTAACCAAATTTATAGCGTTCGTAGTGTCGTTTTCGTGGACATAAGTAAAAGCATCGCACCACATTACATTGTAACTCATTACGCTAAAACCGCTTCGAGTATCTCGGCTGTCAATATTGTGCCACGTAATTGTTCGTAAAATGAAAGGATAACCGATGACAAGTAGAGAAAAAGATAAAAATGCACGGGGAGAAAGGCGTATTGCCCAAATCAACAAAAAAATGCCATTGGCAACCAAAACAAAAGGCATCGACATCATCAAGAAACCCGCCAACCAATGTTGTACGCTTACCGAATAGCTCAACTGATATACCAATAAAGTATAAATCGTAAGCAATATATTCAGGAAGAACAGAAAACGTTTAATTATTTCTTTAATCAACTGCATTATTGGGTTGATGAATGTCTTGTGTGCATAAAATTACTATCTAAACTCGACTTTCTGAAACATAATTGATAAAAACTGAAATTTTAGTTCGTTTGAAACCGTAAAAAAGCCGAAATTTGTACTTCAAAAATCTATCAAATGTGTGAAAAATAGAGCAAAAGAATGGATAAAACGCTACTTGCCCGCCGAAATAATTTCGATTGTTGTTACCCTCGTTTCGTCGCTCCTTATTTATAAATTGACTAACAATAACATCACAACTGCCTTAGTTGGCACTTGGGTTGGTAATATTGGGTATTTCGGAACAATACTTTTAACCGATATGTACAGCACAAATCAAGCATTAAAACTCAAAAATAAACCTTATACTTTCAAAACCTTCGAGCTAAATATCCGTGCTTTGTTTGTCGAATTTGGTATTGCCGAGTTTTTCGATAGTTTATTCGTTCGCCCGACGCTCATGTATTACATTCCGATTTGGGTCAATGATATTTCTTTGGGCGTTATTATCGCAAAATTTGCTGCCGATATTACTTTTTATGTACCCGCAATCATTGCCTATGAGTTATCGAAGAAAAAACTCCGCAGTTTTGAATAATAGTTTCTGTGCTACCATCTTATTCTCGCCCAAAATTTGCAAAATATTCAAAAAATATCTATATTTGCGTTACAATTGTAAAAAAGGAGGTGCGAAGCCCTCCTTTTTTTCTTATAAATTCATTCCATAATTAAAGATTTGTAATCAAAATAGACAGTTTTTAGCTCAATTTGCTTACCAATACTTGATTATAAGTGAAATAAAGTAGCCGCACGGGTGGCCTCGCAGTTTACCAGTAACTAATTGCCAGTAATCAAAAATATGAATACCAATACCGAAGTAAAACAGAAAATCGAGCAACTTTTAGAACCTTTACTCGAAAACGATAAGTTTTTTGTAGTTGATATTAAAGTATCGTTATCGAAAGTACACAGCAAAGTTACGATTCTACTTGATTCTGACGAAGGTATAAAAATTGATGAATGCACAGCCATCAGCCGTCAACTCGGTACAGAAATTGATGAAATGATGCCCGAAAAATATACACTCGAAGTATCATCACCAGGTGTAGATTTTCCTTTGAAATCAGAAAGAATGTACCGCAAAAATATTGGACGTAGCCTAAAAGTTATCCAAAAAGACGGCACGGAACTTAAAGGAAGTTTAGAAAGTGTTGAGGCTGAACAAATTACAATTATCGAAGAAAAAAAGCGTAAAAAGACTGAAGAGATTGTGCCAGTCGTAATTCCGTTCAGCAATATCAAAGAATCAGAAGTAATTGTATCTTTCAAATAATATTAGTAATTAAAAATATTTTGAACAAAAATTAAGATGTTTAATTTGATTTTGAAAATCATTCTACATCCTTAATTCCTAATTGAATACTAAGCTATGCATAGTGGAGAATTAATAGCATCGTTCTCGGAATTTGCTCGTGAGAAAAACATCGACCGCCCAACCATGATTAAGGTTTTGGAAGATGTTTTTAGAACAATGATTCGCAAAAAATTTGGCTCAGACCATAATTTTGACGTTATCATCAATGCCGATAGCGGTGACTTAGAAATGTGGCGTACACGAGAAATCGTTGACGATAACTCAGAAGATATTTGGGACACAGATAAAATCATGCTCTCAGAAGCTCAAAAAATTCAACCTGACTTTGAAATCGGCGAAGAAGTAGCCGACGAAGTTAAGCTCGAAGATTTTGGTCGCCGTGTGGTGCAAACCGCCCGCCAAACTTTGATTCAGAAAATCAAAGATTTGGAAAAAGAAATGCTTTATCTCAAATACAAAGATTTGGTTGGCGAGCTTATCATCGTTGAAGTTTATCAGATTTTGGGCAAAGAATTGGTTTGTTTGGATAGCGAAAGCAACGAATTGGTGCTTCCAAAAACTGAACAAATTCCAAAAGATAGACCAAGAAAAGGAACAAGCATCAGAGCGGTAGTTCATAAAGTAGAAATGAACAACGGAACTCCTCGAATTACGCTTTCTCGTACTTCACCAGTATTCCTTGAGCGTCTATTTGAGCAAGAAATTCCTGAAATCTTAGATGGTTTGATTTCGGTACGTAAAATTGTACGTGAGCCAGGCGAAAGAGCCAAAGTTGCCGTAGAATCTTATGACGACCGCATCGACCCAGTAGGAGCGTGTGTAGGTATGAAAGGTTCAAGAATTCATACAATCGTGAGAGAATTAGAAAACGAGAATATCGACGTTATTCAGTGGACTGATAATCTTAACTTATTGATTTCGAGAGCATTAAGCCCTGCGAAAATTAGTAATATTCAAGTTGACAATGAACGCAAGCGTGTGGCCGTTTACCTTAAACCAGACCAAGTTTCATTGGCAATCGGTAAGGGCGGTATGAATATTAAGTTGGCTGGTAAACTCGTTTCGATGGAACTTGACGTGTTCCGTGACATCGAAGGCGAAGAAGACGAAGAAGATGTTGATTTGTCAGAATTTTCTGATGAAATCGAAGATTGGGTACTCGACGAATTC
>JBKBSS010000264.1:0-4433 GCA_046291385.1 Emticicia sp.
CCATTCTTCACCAGCGGGAGCTTTGGTTTCTTCGACTTTTTGGAGTTTTAGCTCTTTTTCCTCAAAAACTTGCAATTCTTGACGAAGCAATTTTGTGGCATCTTTTTCGGCTTTGCCTTCTTTTATTTCACGAATTGTGTTTTCTATTTTGCGATTTGCTTCCTTCAATAAATCTTTGGCTTGGGCTTTTGCTTCGTTCAGAATCTTCTTTTTTTCAAGTTCCAAAAAGTCTTTTAAACCAGTATATTGTTCAAGTGTGGCCGTCAGTTTTTGATTTTTCTCAATAAATTCTTTGTTTTTTTCGGAGAAAACCTTTCGTTCAATTTCTAATTCTTTAATTAATTTCTCGAAATCAATTTGTTGTGTACCGAGTTTTCGCTTGGCATTTTCAACGATTTGCTTCGATAAACCAATTTTTTGAGCAACTTCCAAAGCAAACGAACTTCCAGGTTTTCCGATTTCGAGTGCGTAAAGCGGCTCTAAAAGTTCGGCATCAAATTTCATTGCACCGTTTACTGTTCCGTCGTGTTTATCGGCAAAAACCTTCAGATTTGTATAGTGCGTATTGATAACGCCTTGAGCGTTCGATTTTAATAATTGCTCCAAAATCGACTCGGCAATTGCACCGCCCAAACTTGGCTCAGTTCCTGTACCAAACTCATCAATGAGAAACAAGGTGAATTTATTCGCAAAATTCACAAAATGCTTCATGTTCGTGAGGTGCGAACTATACGTACTTAGGTCGTTTTCGATACTTTGCTCGTCGCCAATATCAATGAAAATATTCTTGAAAACACCGACTTTTGAATCGGGTGAAAGTGGAACGAGCAAACCGCACTGAGCCATGTACTGCACCAAACCGATGGTTTTGAGCATGACCGATTTTCCGCCAGCGTTTGGGCCAGAAACCAGCACAATTCGGTTGTTATTATCGAGTTTAATGCTCAAAGGCACAACACTTTTGCCTTGTTTCTTGAACGATAAATGCAAAAGTGGGTGTTTCGCCCTGTACCATTCAAGGGCTTGTGTTTCGACCAGAAGCGGAGCTGTTGCATCAATTTCTAAAGCAAATTTGGCTTTTGCTCGAATAAAGTCTATGATTCCGAGAAAAAGATAGGCTTTACGCAGAGCGGGTACGTGCGGACGAATGAAATCTGTCAAACGTTCCAAAATCTTCACGATTTCTCGACGTTCACGGGCTTCGAGTTCTCTGATTTCGTTGTTGGCTTCCAAAACTTCGGCTGGCTCGATAAAAGCCATTTGTCCAGTT
Source organism: Emticicia sp. (assembly GCA_046291385.1). Classification (GTDB taxonomy): domain Bacteria; phylum Bacteroidota; class Bacteroidia; order Cytophagales; family Spirosomataceae; genus Emticicia. The sequence continues at coordinate 1,271 of JBKBSS010000264.1, forward strand.
GCCGACTCGTCATGCACGAAGCCTTTGACTTTACGTTTGTGTTCGGACAAAATCGGAATAACCATGCGGCCGTCACGCACCGTGAGCGACATTTCATCGCCAATCCAGCCGCTATTTCGAGCTGTTCGGAGAATTCGCTCCAAAGTTTTACGTAAATCGCTTTGCTCAGAAATTAATCGACGACGAATATCTATCAATTCGGGCGACGCATTGTCTCGTACTTTTCCTCGCTCATCAATGATTTTATCAATCTGAGAAATCACCGCTGCCCAGTCAGCCGCCCCCGATGGGGAAGCTTTGATAAAACCTTCTCCATCTGAAATTGGTAAAGAATTTTGAACCAATGCTTTAAGTTCAGAATACGTGGGTTGTTTTCCTGCGTTATCTTCTTTTACTTTGAAGAAATGAATGATTTGCTGAATCGTGCGAAGCGAGAGTTTTATCTCAAAAAACTGCTCTTCGCTCACAAAAGCACCTTCAATGGCGGCTCTTGAAAGGGCTTCGCTGACATCAATATAATTTTGTTGTGGAAAATCAGACTCGGTTTGTAGAATCAACTTAAACTCGGCCGCTTGTCGATGCAAACGGTCGATTATCTTGAAATCATCAGAAAAACGAATTTTTTCAACAAAAGCTCGTCCAAGCGAACTCACACATTGCTCGGAGATGTGTTCACGAATTTTGTCGAAACCTAACTTTTGTTCTATATTTTGGGGGTAAAGCATGAAAATTTATGGTAAATAAATACAAATTTATTATAATATTTTGGTGTTTGGGTTATTTTGTTTAACATTAAAACTGCTCAGATAGTTTATAACTGTAGCTTTTAAGAACAATGACAGATAGCTATTTTATATATAAACTTATTTGACTTTCTCACTTTTTGGAGGTTGATAAAATTCAAATAGTAGTTGTCATAAAAAAAATCAAGAAATACGTACCATAAATTTTAACAATTAGGATGACAACAAATTTTCTAAAACACGCTTTTTTGACAATTATCATTAGCATAATTGCCTTGGGTTGTGGCGATACCGTGACAAAAAAAACTTATAAATCGCCTGATGAAGAGTATGGCGAGTTATTTAAGGAAGTACAGTTAAAAGCGATTTTTGCCGATTCAAAAACATTTCCCGATTGTGTGCCTAAGATAAAAGCGGAAGAAATTTTGAAAAAATATGACGAACAGAAAACATCTAAAAACTTTGATTTGAGAAAATTTGTGTTGGAAAACTTCTCAATGCCTTCAACTGGAAGTAATAGTTTTGTGAGTAACTCAAATATTTCTGCCGAGCAACATATCAATGAACTATGGTCGATGCTGACTCGAAAACCTAAAGACATTGGCGGAACACTTGTGCCGTTATTGAAGCCCCACGTAGTTTCTGATGGTAGATTTAGTGAAGTTTATTATTGGGAAAGTTATTTTACGATGCTGGGTTTGCAGGTTTCGGGAAAAGACTCTTTAATGTCGAACACGGTTTTGAATTTTGCACAATTGATTCAAGATTTTGGGCATATTCCGAGCGGAAATCGTAGTTATTATTTCAGCCGCTCGCAGCCGCCTTTTTTTACGTCAATGGTAAAACTTTTATCCGAAATGAAAGGGCATGAAGATAAATTAGTACAGTCATTACCACAAATTCAGCGAGAATATCAGTATTGGATGGCCGTAGAAAATGGGGGAGAAGATGCCCAAAAACAAAATGATGCACGAAAAAAAGGCGATAAAGCATACCGAAAAACGGTTTTTATAGGTAAAGACGATATGCTCAATCGCTATTATGACGAAAAGGATACACCTCGCCCCGAAGCCTATAAAGAAGATATACAGATAGCGAGTAAGTCGGGTAGAAAAGCAAATCAAGTGTATAGAGATTTGCGTTCTGGGGCAGAATCGGGCTGGGGTTTTTCAAGCCGTTGGCTGCGTGATGGTCAAAATCTGACTACAATTCATACAACCGATATTCTTCCAGTTGATTTGAATGCCATACTTTATGATATGGAAATGACGCTTGCTTTTATCTACAAAACCAAAAATGAACCAGAATACGCAAAAAACTTGGAGTCATTGGCTAATAAACGCAAAGCAATTTTTGATAAGTACTTCTGGAATGAAACTGCTGGTTTTTATTTCGACTATGATTTTGTGGCTGGAAAACAAACTAATGTTTATTCTTTGGCGGCGGTTTATCCTTTATTTTTCAAACTCGCCACGCCTGCCCAAGCCGAAAAGGTTGCTAAAGTTTTGGAAACCAAGTTTTTGCAAGCAGGTGGCTTGATGACAACTCTTAACCAAACAAGTCAGCAATGGGATGGTTCAAACGGTTTTGCTCCACTACAATATTTAGCGATTCAAGGTTTACGAAATTATGGTTTCAATGATTTAGCCAATAAAATCAAACAAAACTGGATTGCCAATAACCTTAGAGTTTATAAAGCAACTGGCAAAATGGTTGAGAAATATAATGTTTCTAATTTATCAGGTGGGGAATATCCTCGTCAGGACGGTTTTGGTTGGACGAATGGCGTTTTATTGAAGTTGCTTTCGGAGAAGTAGGGAAAACTACCACGGAGGCACGGATTACACGAAGAAACACAGAGCATATTCTCCGTGAAACTCTGTCTAATCCTTACGTCTGTGGTAAATATATCTTTTACTTCACCCCAGCATTAGCCAAATCTTTATATCCACCGCCTGTTAGGTTATAAATATATTTAAAACCTGCTTGTTGTAAGATTGGAACGGCTTTGCTGCTTCGCCCACCCACGGCACAGTAAACGAATATAGGCTTGTTTTTATCTAATTTTTCGATTTGTTGCTTGAAAGTGGCATCATTTATATTGATACAATTAGAAGAAGTAATTTTTCCAGCTTGCCATTCTTGGGGCGTTCGTACATCAAGTAATTGAGCATCTTTGGTGGTTTTTACTTTAGTAATAAATTCTTGAGGTGAAAGGTTTGTTGTTTGGGCTTTTGAGATGCCAAACGAGCCAATAATACAAAAGAGAATGAGGTAAAGGGAGTTTTTCATAATCAGAGATTGAATTAATAATCTCAAAAGTATCGAAATAAACCTAATTTTACAAAAAAAGAGCAGAAACCATTGGCTTCTGCTCTTTTTCTATTTGTAAACAATTTTTTAAATTGTTACATATTTTA
>JBKBSS010000265.1:0-4432 GCA_046291385.1 Emticicia sp.
TTTTTGAAGAAAATATTCCGAGTAGTAAGAGTAAAATTGCTTTTTTCATGGTTTTATATTGGATTTAGATAAAATGAGATGGCTGTAATTTCATGAAATATGAAAAAACGACCAATTTGTTTTACCATTAAAATCCATCGAGCGGAGTAGTTCAAAAATAACTTTCAATATAAGTATTTTCAATAAAATCATCATTTATCATAAAGCTATGTTTCCAGTCTATTTCTACACTGCTTTTTTTAAGTTCATCAATATATAATTTCATAGCTTTAGCTCGTCTATTATCTGGATTTATTCGATAGGCTTCTGAAATTGTTTGATAAGTATAGGGAAGATTTTTAGCTTTCCAAAAACATTCTCCTAAAACCAGATACGGCCAATCTGATTTTGGATAAAGTTTTTGATTAATTTTTAATATTTGGGTTGCTGCATGAAAGCGTTTTTTCTTTACCCAGTGAAATCCTATACTCGAAATTAAATATTTAAAGTTTGGATATACTTCATTTATATTATCTTGTTTATTAAGTAAATCATTTTGAATTTTCCTAATTCCACCATCATCACCTACAAAATTTTTGTCTTTTAACTTAAAGAGTGTATTCATAGTTGAATCTAACATTTTTCGTTTTTTTGAATAGTTCAGAGATTTGGCTTCATCTTTCTCGAATTGTACAATATTAAGAATTGCAAATGATGGTAAACTCATATTTGTAATATAATAACCAGCTTGCTTCATTTTCATTTCTAAACTACTAAACTTATATGCCTTAATACCACAGCCTTTGTTTCTTCGTTGTATTTCATCTGTTGAAAATTGTTCAATAAATATAATTTTACCAGTTGGTTTTATTTTCTTTATCAAATCATTAATAATACTATCCTTATCTTTCAATTCATGAAGGGTATTCCTTAAAATCATAATATCAAAAGTTCCATTAGGTAGATTTGTTTGAGTTTTAGTTCCTATTATTTTCACGAAACGATTATTCTGTGATGTGTTTCTAAAACTTGAGAGATATTCAATTTCTGCCCATAAATAATTGTCTATTTTCTTTTCATCAATATCTTGTATGTAATAAGTTACACTATCTGTAAATACAGAAAGACTTGCACTGAACCAACCATCAGACGCTCCAATATCTGCTACAATATCTCCATTTTTTATTGGAATATGTTTTAATTCTTCATCATAAAACTTCTGAAGACGGTATTTATCACTAAAAATGAAATGACCCCGAATGTTTTTTGCAACTTTAACAGAATCAATACTGCGTTGTGCATTGGTTTTAAGACTAAAACCAAAGATAAAAATAAGATAGTAGCAATATTTTTTAATCAAAGAGAGTAATTTTAAAGTGTGTAGAAACATTTTTTTGTCTTTAGTTATGATAGATTATTACAAAATTACTATTTCTTTTCAAATAATGAAGTTGCATTTAATACTCTAACAAGTAACCAAAAAAGGTCAAGCAAAATGCTCGACCTTTTCTTGTGTTTTATCTAAAGAGAACAAAAATTCTTAATTCTCAATTCTACATTATTTTAAACATACTCTCTACGTTGCTTCGATGCCTCTTGAGCTTTTTTCTTTTCGGCTGCTGCTTCGAGTTCTGCTTTGCTACCAACGATAATGTTTTGGTATTTACGGTTACCAGTTCCAGCAGGAATCAAGTGACCAACGATAACGTTCTCTTTCAAACCTTCGAGCGTATCACGCTTACCTCTTACGGCAGCTTCTGATAATACTTTAGTAGTCTCTTGGAACGATGCCGCTGACATGAATGATTCCGTACCCAACGATGCCGTTGTGATACCTTGTAATGTTGGACGAGCAACCGCTGGCATTGCATCACGAACCACGATTTGTGCTAAGTCAGCACGCTTCAATCGGCTATTTTCGTCACGCATTTCACGGCCTGTAATAATCTGGCCTGGCTTATACTTATCAGAAGCACCAGCGTCCATTACTACTTTTTTGTCCAAAATCTTATCGTTTCCTGCACGTACCAACCACTTGTCAATCATTTGATTATCCAAGAAGAGTGTATCACCTGAGTCGATAACCTCTACTTTTTGCATCATTTGACGAACAATCGTTTCGATGTGCTTATCAGAGATTTTTACACCCTGCTGGCGATATACGGCTTGTACTTCGTTTACTAAGTATTCTTGTACGGCCGTTGGCCCTTTGATACGAAGAATATCGGCTGGCGTGATAGCTCCATCAGAAAGTGGGTCACCTGCCAAAACGAAGTCTCCGTCTTGTACTAAGAATAATTTCGACAAAGGCACCATGTATTTCATCTTGATACCATCTTTTGCTTCCACAAAAATCTCACGATTACCACGCTTGATTGAACCGTATTGTACGATACCGTCAATCTCCGATACAACCGCAGGATTTGAAGGGTTACGAGCTTCAAACAACTCAGTGATACGAGGCAAACCACCCGTAATATCTCGGTTCATGTTGATAGCACGTGGAATCTTAGCTAAGATTTGTCCAGCTTTGATGATTTTGCCATCTTCCACCGTCAAACGAGCCAATACTGGCAAGTTATAGGCTTTTTCTTCTTCACCATTGCTTGTTTTTACAATGATAGAAGGGTTTTTAGTACGGTCTTTCGATTCGATGATAACTTTATCACGGAAACCAGTTTGCTCATCGGCTTCTTCTTTATAAGTTATGTTTTCTTCGATTGCATCGTATTCTACAATTCCATCAATATCTGAAAGGATAACGGCGTTAAATTGGTCCCAATGACACATTACGTCACCTTTGTTTATTTTTTGCCCTTCTTTTACTTCCAAAGTTGCACCGTAAGGCACGTTATTAACGATAAGTACGTTGTTTGTACCTGTTTCGATAATACGAATCTCACCACGACGACCCAACACAGTTGTAATTTCGTTACCTTCACGGTCAGTTGACTGTACGGTACGCATTTCTTCTAACTGAATCGTTCCTGCAAATTTCGCTTTGATGTTTGCTTCCGAAGCAACGTTTTGAGCAGTACCTCCTGTGTGGAACGTACGAAGTGTAAGCTGCGTTCCTGGCTCACCGATTGATTGTGAGGCAATTACACCAACTGCTTCACCACCTTCCGACATACGGCCAGTTGCCAAGTTACGTCCATAACATTTTGCACAAACACCTGTTTGCGTTTCGCAAGTCAATACCGAGCGAATTTCAACTGTTTCGATGGCTGTATCGTCGATTTCAGTGGCAATTTCTTCCGTGATTTCTTCGCCAGCTTTTACGATAAGTCGTTTTGTTAGTGGGTCGATTACGTCATAAACCGAAGTACGGCCTAAGATACGCTCAGAAAGAGGCTCAACGATGTCTTCGTTGTCTTTCAAAGCCGAAACCTGAATACCACGTAACGTTCCGCAATCTACTTCGTTTACTACTACGTCTTGAGCAACATCGTGCAAACGACGAGTTAAGTAACCAGCATCGGCAGTTTTCAGGGCTGTATCGGCCAAACCTTTACGAGCACCGTGCGTTGAGATAAAGTATTCGAGTACGTCGAGACCTTCTTTAAAGTTAGACAAGATTGGGTTTTCGATGATTTCTCCAACCGACCCTTGAATATTCTTTTGTGGTTTCGCCATCAAACCTCTCATACCACCCAACTGACGCACTTGTTCTTGCGAACCACGAGCTCCCGAGTGCATCATCATATAAATTGGGTTAAAACCTGCTTGGTCTTCTTCCAATTGTTTCAATAGAATCACACGCATCGAACTATTTACACGTCCCCAAATATCAATGATTTGGTTATAACGCTCACGCTCAGTAATGATACCGAACATATAGTTGTTTTGTACTTCTTCTACTTCTTTTTTAGCGTCATTAACGAGCTTTGGTTTTTCAGCAGGAATAATAATATTATCCAAACCGATTGATAAACCACCACGGAAGGCTGTTTGATAACCCAATTGCTTGATGTCATCTAAGAATTGTGCTGTACGAGCATAGCCTGCCTCTTTGAAAACTCGACCGATAAGCTGTTGTAGCTTTTTCTTAGTCAATAATTCGTCAAGATAACCTACTTCTTCTGGTACGCATTGGTTAAACAAGATACGTCCTGCAACGGTATCAACGATTCTCCAAACCAATTCACCTTTTTCGTCTTTTACTTTCACACGACATTTGATGTGAGCGTGTTTTGAAACCGCTCCTTCATTCATCGCAATGATTACTTCTTCTGCCGAGTAGAAAGTCAAACCTTCACCTGGCTCTTTGTTGGTTGGAGTCGATTTTCGTCCTTTTGTTACGAAGTAAAGACCCAAAACCATGTCTTGAGAAGGTACAGTAATTGGAGCTCCGTTGGCAGGGTTCAAGATATTATGAGCGGCCAACATCAAGATTGAAGCTTCCATGATTGCTTCCTGACCAAGCGGCACGTGAACGGCCATCTGGTCACCG
>JBKBSS010000266.1:0-4430 GCA_046291385.1 Emticicia sp.
AGTGATTTGTAAGCAAAAAAACTATTTTTCGTACCATTCATTAAGTTTAGCCCACCTTTACTTGTTCCAATCCAAAGTTTCCCACTTTTATCTTCGGTAATGCACGTAATTTGGTTATTCGAGATGGCATCTTGGCGATTTGGGTCACTCAAAAACCTCGTAAACTGCTCATTTTTTTTGTTATAAAGATGAAGACCATTGTCCGTACCAACCCATATATTGTTGCGACTGTCTTCAAAAATACACCTAATAGTATTTGAAGTTAATTTAGATTTATTGGTAATGTCGGCTTTAAAAGCCTTCACACTTTTGGAGGTGGGGTCAAAAACAAAAAGTCCAGCGTATGTTCCTACCCATATTTTTCCTGACTGGTCGGCACACAGACTTATAATCCATCCGAATTTCGAAAAATCGTAATTGATAAATGAATCTAAATTGAGATTATACACAGATAATGTCAGATTGGTAGCCAGCCAGATTCGGTCTGCTCTATCTTGGGTCATTGCAATGACAGGGCCTCGGCCAATACTTGTACTGTCACGGTCTTTGTGGTGGTACGCTGTAAATTTCTGACCATCAAATCGGTTGAGTCCATCTTCGGTGGCAAACCACATAAAACCATTTTTGTCTTTTATGATAGCATTGACCGAATTGGAGGTTAGTCCGTTCTTGTTACTGAAATTGATAAATTTATATTCTATTTGTTGCCCCTGAGTCCAGTGAGCAATTCCTAAAAGAATCAATAAAATGTATAGTTTTTTCATTTTTATAGACTTTAACCCACGATTTTCAAAAGTATCATCACTTCTTATTACACTGTAATTTAAGTTAGTACATATTTTTAATTACAAAGAATTAATGCTTTTGTAGAACAATTGCGTCGGCGATGGTCGGCCGCTACCGCCCGATTTTCAAATTATTGCCTTCGACACGTGGAACAATTTACAAAATTGTTCTACTTAATTATGTTTCACTACTTGATATTTTTATCAGATGTCCTTTTACAGAAACAATCCCCCAGCATTGTTGAATGTGGGGGATTAAAGATACTTAGTGGCGATGATTTTTCTTGAATATTATTTCATATTTGCCTTAATAGATTCGGCTACATACGAATATGCCATTTTTCTTACATATTGTTGATTCCAAAGACCGATTGGCTCATCAGCTCTCCAACTCGAATTGGCTGGGCTGTCCAGCGGACTCCAAATTGTGATACCGTATCTTTGAGCAGCAGGAACAATCTCAAAATACTTGTCAATCACGTACTTATACATTTCGGCTTGTGCCTTGTAGTGGTCTTGGGTAGCGGCGGCGGTTTTTACGCCCGCTAAACCAATATCCATTTCCGAAATTTTAATCAGTTTACCAGTTGCGGCCAAAAGTTTAAACATTTCAGCAATTTTGGTTTTGTCAGATTTAATGTCAATGTGCATTTGTGTTCCGATACCATCTACTTTTGCACCTTTACTTTCGATGTATTTTACGTATTCGATGAGTCCTTTACATTTATCCAAACTATATTCAAGGTTATAGTCATTAATGAAAAGAATATCGCTCGGATTTCCATATTTTCGAGCCATCTGGAATGCCATCACACCGTAATCTTTACCCAAGTAATCCTGCCAATAAAACTCATCTGCTTTCAGCGTTCTGCCAACACCAGTTTTGAGTTCATAAGGTTTGCCGTCGTCCATTGGTTCATTTACTACATCCCACGCTTTTACGTAAGGTTTCGCAACTTTCAACATGCCCGACATCCAAGTATCCAGAGTATTGGTAATGATTGTCTTCTTTAGCTCAGGAGTTTTTTCTTTGGTTTGAACACTTCCCGTAGCATTATACTTTGTTAAGGTGATATTATCAAAGTAAAAATTGGTGGCAGTTTTACCAAGATTAAAAGCAATTGCTCCACAAGTTGCCATATCGGCCGTAACGGTAATTTCTCGGGTATAAGTAGTCCAAGTTGGAGTAGCCGATAACGTTCCAAAGAAATCCCAGTGCTTGTATGCTCCTGGCGTTACGTGTGCCTGAGTTGGGTACGATGCGGCAACATCCGCTCTGATATCCATTTTAAGCGTATATTTTTCGCCTATAACAGCCGCAGGAGCAAATTTTACGAAAAATTGAGCTTCCCAATCATTGGTACGAACACTTGCATTTGTTATTTTCAAGGCTCTTCCAACGCCGTTTGCACCACCGCCAGCAGCAGTGTAAGATGTTACGGCATTAGCATTGGCTTCAAAATTAGTGGTAGTATTGCCTTCAAAATCAGCAGTTGTGATTAAATCCCAACCAGGGCCAGTTGATGCAGTAATATCTGGTGCAATTGTACTTTTCAAATATGTTGCATTTTGATTTGCGTGCCAACACAAAGTATGACCATAAACTGATACGCCAGCATTTTTGGCGTTTTCGAGTAGTTTTGAAACATTATCAAGTGCCAAGTTACCATTCGACTGAACTACGCCACCGTGTTTCATTTCGTAGCCCAACACAATTTCATCGAAATTTTTATTGGTTAGTCGATACATCACACCTTGGTTGTTGTAGTCAGCAAGCGAAAGGGCTGCCCCAAACTTGAAATTAGGGTGTGCCGTACGATTGATGTAAGATTTTAATGCAGGATAGGCATCTATCTCTTCTTGCATAGCAACGCTTTCGGGTTTTGGAACACTAAATTCCAATGGCTCGATTGTTGTACACGAAGCCGCCATGATTGCAGTCAGCCCCAGTGTTATTTTATATAATTTGTTCATAAGATAACTATTCTATTATTGAATGAAACATTATTTTGCTACTGGCGAAAAAGTCTCAAAAGCTACTGTTCGGTCACGCATAACGAGCGTGTCGGTAGTGGCAACTTTCATTCCAGCAACATTTACTTCATACTTTAAATACAGGGCATCACGGTCTTTGTTACCCCAACTGTTTTTCTCTCCTTTTTTGATGAATGCACCGCTTCCAGTGGCAGTAGTTCCATTTGTTACCGAAGAAATCGTGCATTTTCCAGCATTATCAAACTTCATCAATAAAGTTACACTGACGTTTTTGTTGTCTTTATCTTTAAGAACTACTGGAAATTCGAGTTCACTCATCGACTTAGTTATTAGTTTATTTACTTCGTCACTTTCTACAAATTGAGCATGACGAACAACCGTTCTACTAACAGCACCCGTTACGACATCATTTCCACGTCTGAGATAATTACCATGCCACGGATTGATGTATTTGATGGCATATAAAACGAAATTCTTTCCCGCAAGAGCTGGAATTGCGTTTGCATCACCTTGAGTAATTGCCATTGGAATTACATAAGTATTTTTGATTGATTTTGGGTCAGCAAAAAACGCATCCGTCAGTTGCACATCCACACCACCTGCCAGTGTTCCTTTGGGAATGATGATTTTATCAGACGCCAATGAATAATAATTATCAGGCATGGCAAGTACTTCATCTCTGCCTGCACCAAACAACATTCCATTTTTTAGGAGTGTTTTATCAACCGATACTTGTATCGACACATCGCTTCTACTTTCATAAACACCACCAATAGTGGCATAAATTTGGCATTTTTTAGCGTTATCTAAGTCTGTATTTACAAAAGTATCATCGCCCAAAGTAATTGTTCTTACAGGATACTGATAGGCAAAATATACATTTTGTTTTTTAAAATCAGGAAATTCAACTTCCTGATTACAAGAGGCAAGTCCAATCAGGAGCAGTACCGACATATAAACTAATCTCTTCATATTGATATAAAATTTTGTCAATGTTAAAAATATGGTTGAGAATTAATTCCAACCTTCATTTTGTACGAGTGCCGAATATTTCAAAATTTCTGAATATGGAATTGGACCATATTTCATGTGATTTTTAAATACTCTATCTTCTACCGTTGGTAAAACTGTGTAGGCACCATTTTGAATACTCATACCTTTGGCTGGCTCGGTGAGTTCGGCATTCCAACGGCGTAAATCCCAAAATCTGAAACCTTCAAAACAGAGTTCCAAACGGCGTTCGTTACGAATCAACTGACGCATGGTTTCTTTACTTCCTTTGGCACTTTCTAAGAAAGCATCGTTGTTGGTCGTTCCGATTCCTGCTCTTCTACGAATGGCTCTGATGATGTCATAAGCAGAGTAAGTGTTTGAACCCATTCCCGTTGGCCCAAAAGCCTCGTTTGCTGCTTCTGCATAAGCCAACGCAATTTCTGTGTAACGAATATGCGGTTTATAATGACGCTGATTGCTGGCCGATGTTGGGTTTAAGTTTACATCTTGACGTAATAGTTTTCGTAAATAATACCCTGTTCGAGTTGAAGTTGCTACTCGGTTAAGGGCGTTATTTGTTGTGCCGTCAGCATTGGTATTAATCACAGTATTATTTACGCCAGCCGTTGCACCATTTACAAGAATAAACATTCTCAA
>JBKBSS010000267.1:0-4429 GCA_046291385.1 Emticicia sp.
TACGAAACGCTCATGCAAGCCGTTGAGCTGGGGCGTAAAGAAGAAATTACTTTCTTATTGGCCGTTGGCGGCGGTTCGGTGCTTGATGGCACAAAGTTTATCGCTGCCGCCATTCCGTTTGAAGGTGAAGACGCTTGGCAGATTGTGACGGGACAAGCAAAATTCAAAAAAACAATTCCAATTGGTTCGGTGCTGACTTTGCCAGCTACTGGTTCGGAAATGAATTATTTTGCCGTAATCAGCAAGAAATCTACGCACGAAAAGAAAGGAATGGGAAATCCGTTGGTTTATCCGACCTTCTCAATTCTTGACCCCGAAACTACTTATTCGCTACCACCACGCCAAATTGCCAATGGCATTGCCGATGCCTTCACGCACGTGATGGAGCAATATATGACTTACCCAGTCGATGCTAAAATTCAAGACCGATTTGCCGAGTCAATCATTCAAACTTTGATTGAAGTTGCCCAAAAAACGCTCGAAAACCCGACTGACTATGAAGCTCGTGCCAATTTTATGTGGGCGGCAACGGTGGCTTTGAATGGTTTTATAAGTTTGGGCGTTCCGCAAGATTGGGCAACGCACCAAATCGGACACGAACTGACGGCTTTTCACGGTGTTGACCATGCCCGAAGTTTAGCAGTTGTTTTGCCTTATTTATTGAAAATTAAGCAAGAAAGTAAGCGAGAAAAACTGATTCAATACGCCAAAAGAGTTTGGAATTTGAGCGGAACTGATGATGAATTGGTTGCGGGAGCGATTCAGAAAACTGGAGAATTTTATGAATCTTTGGGCTTGCCAATCAAAGCCAGCGAATATGGTGTAAATCAGGAAACAATTGCCAAAATAGTCAAGCGTTTTGAAACACGAGGCGTAAATTTTGGCGAGAAAGCCGATATTACACCTGCGGTTGTGGCCGAAATTTTGGAAATGAGTATTGCGTGAGACGAATTACGGAAAACGTGGCACATTTTTGAAATGTGCCACGTTTTGTGCTTCTAAAAAACTTAAATCTTACTGCACTTTTGCAAAATCGGTAGTTAATTTGTTCATTTCGGTGTCCGAAACTTCGCCCGAAGTTACCACTAATCTAAAACGAAAAGTTGTTGATTGACTCGGAGCAAGTTTGAAATTCAATACATCTTTTCCATTTGAAAAAGCACTTTGTCCGAGTGGATTTGCCGAGAAAAGACCATATCCACGTGAGTGCCAATAAGTTGGATAACCCACATTTTTTGGGTGGTCAATAATCGCAACCGAGATTTTTTCCTCACCAATTTTTCCACTCAAATTTACCCAATCTGAGCGTTTCGCCCAAGTATCTTCGCCCTCAATTCCTTCTTTATTGCGGTAATTCCCTGTGATACCTGTATTATCCAACGACGGAACTTTAGTAGCAACGCCACTCGCATCGGTGAAAATTTCAGCTTTTTTAGATGGAAGTTCCAACTGACGAGCCAAACGAATGGCAAAAGTACCATCTTTCACATCTTTAAACAAAACTTCTTTATCAGCCGCCGTAAGCGTCGTAATTCTGTCGGTAATACGCTGATTACCAGTACCTTGAAAAATATACGTTGTCGTTTCTTTCAACATTAGTTTTCCATCTTTATCAAGCCAATCGGCAGTTACGACCAACGAACCTTTGTTTTTACCCGATTTTACAGATTTGATTCCTGTATGAACGATTGTGCCATAAATCGCCTTCGGATTTGGCGGCGTGTTTGAATTATTCCAGAAATCGTGCCCGTTTACATCTTCATAATTAAACCATACGCCTACATGGTGCGGATGGTCAACTCGCTCACCTGGACGAGGGTCAAGCGGCCAGCCACGAGTAATGAGCGTTCCTGCGGAAGTACGAACTGGGTATAAAACCGCTTTTTTCAACACATCGGGGCCAGGGTAGATATAAGAAGTAAATGCCTTTCCATCGACCAGTATATCAACTTTTTTATTGGCATCGTCACGCACGATTTTCACAGGTTTTGTTTGTCCGAAAAGGGCAGCAGGAACGAGTGAAAAAAGCAAAAATATTTTTTTCATGAGTTTTGGATTGGATAGAGTAAAATAATACAACAAAGTACGCACTCTTTTTCAAGCATAAAACCTAAATATTTGCTTTTTTCTAATATTTTTTTGACTTTAAATTAGTTTTCTAACAATTTTGGTTTTGTCTGATAATGAAGATGTATTTCGTAGGAACATCCAAATTGGACGTTCTTTTTTAAATTAATGTTCTACAACCGCAACATCAAACCAATGACAAGTGCATTTTCGTTATCAATTTCATCGCTTGTGCGTCGCTTTCTGAAAATATACCGATAACCAATTTCTGATTCTAATTTATCAGTAAAATTGTGGTTGAAAGTTACGCCAAGCTGGTTTTGTTCGTATTTTTTAGTGGAATTTGGCGGTGAACTAAACAGAGATTCTTGTAAAAAAACAAGGTTATTAGCCTTTGAAACAGGAAGACGGTATTGAAAACGCTGACGAAAACGCCCAGCAGTTCGGTCAGAAAAAGTTCGATATTCGTACTGAGTTCGCCATTGGAAAGTTCCTCTACCAATACTTTTGAAATATTCGATTCCTGGGCTAAATCTCAGTTCGGTAGTCGGTGAACGCTCCAAATCAACCGCTTTTCCCAAAATCTGTGAGGAATGCCAGCGAGACGCTCCAAAACTAAACAGCCAATCTTTACTGCGATAAGCAAAAGTCAGACGCTGTGCATCAAGTAAATGAGTATCCAGAAAATTCCATTTTGAATACCGAAAATCATTTTGCCGACGATAAGCAATATCTGCGGTGACAATAAATTTATTGAATTGTTTACTCACTAATAATCTCGACCAGACAGTTGCGTGATTGTAAGTCTGAGCATCGCTCGAAAAAACTAAAAAAAATAGCATAAAGCATAATCCGAGTGTTTGATAGACTTCCTTATGTATTCTGTGGGCTTGCTGTACGTTTTTCACTAACTGTAATTATCTGATATAGAGGATTCAAAAAAATGACTACAAAACTATAACAAAAAAATTAAGGCAAGATTAAATTCCCCCTAAATCTACCAAACTAATGAGCGATTGACCCAAATTCCAAAATACTTTAACTTTCTAAACACCAAGAAACATTCATTTTCTTGAAAATAATTGTACTATTCTTATTAACAATTTCATAATCAGGGGATTGTACGAAATAGTCAAGGTTATATCATTTATATTCCATAATTTTGCGGTTTATTTAAGAAGAGTGTTGTTCGTCTTTGTTTATCAGTTGTGAATATGGTAAATGTTGATGCACAACGATTTAACAAATACATTTAATGAATAATATCAGAAACATTGCCATTATTGCCCACGTTGACCACGGTAAAACTACATTGGTTGATAAAATCATTCATGCGTCAAAACTGTTCAGAGACAACCAAGAATTTGGTGACTTGATTCTTGACAATAACGACCTTGAGCGTGAGCGTGGAATTACTATCGTTTCTAAAAACGTATCAGTAAGATATAATGGCGTAAAAATTAACATCATTGATACCCCTGGTCACTCTGACTTTGGTGGAGAAGTGGAGCGTGTACTGAAATTAGCCGATGGCGTAATTTTATTAGTTGATGCTTTTGAAGGACCAATGCCACAAACACGTTTCGTGTTAGGTAAAGCCCTTGCATTGGGTTTGAAACCAATCGTTGTTGTAAATAAAGTTGATAAAGAAAACTGTCGCCCTGACGAAGTTCACGAGCAAGTTTTCGATTTGATGTTTAACCTCGAAGCAACCGAAGACCAACTTGATTTCCCTTGCCTTTATGGTTCATCAAAACAAGGTTGGATGAGTACAGATTGGAAAACTCCAACGACTGACATCGTTCCATTGTTAGATGCTATCATCGCCAATATTCCAGCTTCTCCAGTAGTTGACGGAACTCCTCAAATGCAAATTACTTCACTTGATTATTCATCTTTTGTAGGTCGTATCGCTATCGGTCGTGTTGCAAGAGGCGTTTTGAAAGAAGGTATGCAAATTGCACTTTGCAAGGCTGATGGTTCAATCAAGAGAAATAAAATCAAAGAATTACAGGTTTTTGAAGGTCTTGGTAAAGTGAAAGTTGCGGAAGTAGGTTCAGGAGAAATTTGTGCGGTAACAGGTATCGAAGATTTTGAAATCGGTGATACTATCGCTGACATGGAAAATCCAGAGGCTTTACCACGTATCTCGATTGACGAGCCAACGATGAACATGTTGTTTACGATTAATAACTCTCCTTTCTTCGGAAAAGAAGGTAAATTCGTAACATCACGCCACCTTCGTGACCGTTTGATGAAAGAAACAGAGAAAAACCTTGCTTTGAGAGTTCAAACGGGTGACACTGAAGATAAATTCTTAGTATTTGGTCGTGGTATCCTTCACTTGTCAGTGCTTATCGAA
>JBKBSS010000026.1:0-16776 GCA_046291385.1 Emticicia sp.
GCCAACGACAATTCAGGGAAAAGGAATTGATACAAATCGTGGCTACTTACTTCGAGAGCTTGTTTTTGGTAGAAATAATTGTAAATATCGGGCGTTTTGAAATTTTTGATTTGCAAAATGCCTTCATCAACCACCGAAATTGTGAGTTCGGTATTGGCTTTGGTTTTTATCCTTACTTTTTGCTTGCGTTTCGAGCGAGATTCTTTCACCGCCACAATTTCTACTGGTAATTGATTGGCTGGTTTTTCGACTTTCATCGGAGCAAAACCATGAGCCACCGTGAGCGGCATATCAACAGTTTTCATTGGGCGAATGAGCGTTGCCGTTACATACACATTTGGCAACATTTCTTCGGTAATTTTGATGTCGATTTCGGCTGATTTTTTATCGGTTTCTACATAAAAATGTTCTAAAACTGTTCCTTTTTCAACGGTTACGAGCATTTTTCCTGCAAAAGGTGTTTTCATCAAGACTTTTGCTTTATCGCCAACTTCATATTTTTCTTTGTCAAATTCCATTAAAACTTGTCCTTCGTTGCTTACCTCAAACGAACTGCTCGATGTATTTCCGTAGCCATAGGCATAAAAGCCTTGTGAAGCATAACTTTTTGCACCCGCTTGTGCAATACGAACTTCGTATTCGCCCGATACTTGGGGAATGAATTTTATTGAAGATTTTCCTGCCGAAAAGTTCACTTCTTTAGTCTGAACAAGTTTTTCTTGTCGCTTAGAATTATAGCGAATCACGCCATCAGTTTTTTCGACAACTGTTTGATATTCAATGCGATAGACCGAAACTTCGGCTTTGGCAGCTTTTGCTTTTCCATCGGTCGAAACGGCTGCGAGCGGAATCGTCATCGGCACGTGCGTTCCTACGTAATAATCAGCCAAACCGATGCCATAAAAAGTATCCTGCGTGAAAACATCAAAACTTTTTACCCGATTGAGCGGGCGACCAGTTTCATCAAAAACCGTCACGAAAATTTTGCCTTCCAGCACGCCCATATCTTGATAAGTAGTGGCGAGTTGGAATGCCTGCTTGGCTTGTCCATTTTCATCGGTTGAACCTTGACGCAAATCATGGCGAAGGGTCGCACCCTCAAACTTCGTATCATTCTGAATATCAAATGAATATGCTTCAAAACCTTTCGCAAAAAAGGCTTTTCTTTTCAACGAAAAATCCATTTCATAATTTCGGTTCGATGCTGGTGGGCCAAACAAATTAGTTGCCGTTGCCACCAAATTTACGGTTTCGCCAGTTTTGTAGGTGTCTTTTGCCGTTACATCAAC
This sequence comes from Emticicia sp., assembly GCA_046291385.1. GTDB lineage: Bacteria > Bacteroidota > Bacteroidia > Cytophagales > Spirosomataceae > Emticicia. The sequence goes on from JBKBSS010000026.1 coordinate 1,290, forward strand.
TTTAATTCTGTCGGGCATAAATTCTTCAATGCTGATAGATTTTGAGGTAAGCAAAACATCATTTCCGTTCAAAATTTCGATGGCATAAGTACCCGTTACGGCGGCACGGTCGAGCGGAATTGAGGTTTCGATTGCTCCCTGTGCGTTGGTATTTTTCAAGAAAGACTTAAATTCTCGGCCGTTTGGCAAAATAAGTCTGATTTTCAAAGGAATTTCGCTGGCAGAAGCCCATTTTGCATCACGCACAACAGTATTGAAATGAATCGTTTCACCAGGGCGATAAATATCACGGTCGCCATAAACGAAAGCATCGAAACCAGTTGAATTTCTTCGCTTGCCTTCTACCTCAAAACGTGAAGTTTCTACTTGCGTATCTTCCAAAAGCATATAATTAAAATCGTCTTCGGTACGAGCCGTAATCATCGCCAGATTGAAGTTGGGTGCTTTTTCTTTGAGTTTCTCAAAAATGATAACACCTTTATTATCAGTCTTTTGCGTTTCCATGATTTGATTATTGGTCGAAATGAGTTTTATTTCGACATTGCCCATTGGCTCGGCATCAATGATTGAATTGACGAAAACCATCAACTCATTTCCATCAGCCGATTTTTTGGCAATAATTCCCAAATCAGATACCGAAACCAGCTTCGTTGCATTCTGATAATATTCATCATTTGAATTGAGATTGACCAAATAAACACCACGCAATTTGTCTTGCTCAGGCATCGGCATATTTAGCACCGAAACGCCGTGGATTTTCGATAAATTACCAGTTTCGATGGTGCGGTCAATAATTATATCGCTGTAAATTCCTTGGTCGTCAGTGCCGTAATTAAAGCCGTTTACTCGGCTTTCTTCGCCATCATAATCGTAGTTTTCGTAGCGGTTGTTTCGTACATACGAGAGTAAATTATTTTCGTAAATCTTTACGATTTTAAGTTTTACTTTCTGGATATTCGTGATGCGGATTCCTACATTTCGGCTCCCTTTTGATGACAAATACAAACCTTTTTTACTCGTAAATTCAATACTTGCGGGCATTTCACCGAAAAATAAATCTTTGGTAACATCGCTGTCGAGTTTCGCTCCGAGTGTTCCACGCAAATTATCTTTTATGGTCAAAGTATAAGCTTCCGAGGCACTGAAAAAGCCTTTGATAATAAAACCATTTTCGGTCAATTCGGTTTGGGTTTCAACGGCTGGCTCAATTTTGAACGCATCTTTTAGGTTATCGTCCGAAATTTGTTGCGTCGTGATAACTTTCACAAAACCTTGGTTTTTCTCGAAACCTGTTTCAATATCTACAACTTTTACATTGTATGGTGAAGGCAAAACACCTTCAAGTTCGATTTTTTCTTGCGTAGAACCAGCACTTCCTGCAATTTTCACGCCTTTTTCGATGATTGTTTTGAGCGAACTTTCATCTTTTAGTGAAGGAGCATTATCAAGAGCCAAGACCAATTTTTGGTCGTTGGGTGTGCTGTTTAAATTAAATTTTGTATCAGTATCTTCGAGTTGAACTTTTAGTAAATTCGTAACATCAGTTTCTTGAACTGGGTAGTTAAAATCAACTTTTACTTTCGCAACTGGCTTATTATCAGTACTTCGCATCCAATAGGTTTCTATTTTTTGAGCTTTTAAGTGCGGCGTATGAAACTCAAAAGATTCGTTTTCTAAACCATAATTTTTTGTGGCTGATTTGCTTAAAAGGTTTTTGGTAAGTACCGCTTTATAATTGGTTGCTCCTTTGAAACCATTGGATGGTGAAAAAACCAATTCATTTTTGGCCGACCATTTGAAAACGCCCTCAACTTTTGGTTCGATTCGTACGTATTCTACGGCTTGCCAGCTTTCTAAGTCAGCGTCAGAAACCAAATCTTTGTTGAATGTAAAAACGAGATTTTGAGCGAGCTGAATTTCATCCTCAAAGTTTCGGGCAGCTACGCTCACTTCGTTGAGTTTTGAGCAGCCAGTAAATAGATAGGAGATTTGAGATATGAAATATGAAAAAAAAAGGATTCGCAAAAAGCCGTTTGCTTTTAGGCGGGAAAGTAGAGGATTCATGGGCGATTTGAAGATTGGTACGTTTCGGGCTTATTAACGTGGGAAGTTCGGGAAATTGTGGCGGATTATCAAAATTATTTTTTTAGTAATAAAGAAACATTTCTCAACAAAGAATGCCTTTTAAATCCACCAGAAAAATTTTATAAAATAAGTATTAAAAAAATATCAATATCGAGCGTAGAGGAAATCATATTTGTACGGCACCGATACTGCTTAGACAACGGAACGGAGCTGATATGAGCAAGTATTGAACAGTAATGCGGAAGATAATTACAACGCTTACCACGATAAAGTTTATGGACACGAGAGGGGAAATTCTTTCGTATTTTTTGTTGATTTTAGCACTAAATAGTGTATTTTTCGGCGAATTTCTCTACATTTTTTTCTATGAATCCAATCATAAAGACGCTCCCGACAAAGAAACTTATTGGTAAAAAACTCGAAATGAGTTACATAAATAATCGAACTGGTGAATTATGGCGGAGTTTTATGCCAAGACGAAAAGAGATAAGTAATAATATTGGCTCAGACCTTTATTCGATGCAGATTTATAATGGTATTTTTGATTTTCAAAACTTCAATCCAAATGATATTTTTACGAAGTGGGCAGCCGTAGAGGTAGCTGATTTTGAGCGAATTCCCGATAAAATGGAAAATTATATTTTGGTGGGCGGACTTTATGCAGTATTCACGCACAAAGGTTCTTCGTTGGATTTTCAACGGACGTTTCAATATATTTTTGGTGTTTGGCTATCAAACTCTGAATATAATGTTGACGACCGAGAGCATTTTGAACTTTTGGGTGAAAAATACAAAAATGAAAGCCCCGATTCGGAAGAAGAAATTTGGATTCCGATAAAGCAACGATAACAACTTTATGAAGTTATAAGATAAAATTATTCTCGCAACGTCGCAGAGTCGAGAAGTGATAAAATACTGAATATTTATTACTTATCGTCTTGATGAATTTTGTGTGAAATTTGAAATTATCTATCCTATTACTTAATAACTGATGTTACGCAGTTTGATACATCCTGTAAAAATTAATCGAACCGATGGGTCTGCGTAACATCAGTTAGTAACTGTATTGAGTTCCTTGAAAATCAAAAGATGAGAATCAAGTTTTTTTAAATCACTAAAAGAATTATGTGACTGTCGACTTTTGACCGTGGATTACTTATTATTTATAGGAGAGGTTCTCTGAGCTTAAAAAAAGAAATGAGCAATTATGATTGAAACAACAAAAGCGACATTAAAATGCCGCTTTTGTTGTAAATAAATCAATATTGACTTAGTATTTGTACACACGCTTAATGATTTGTTGCGTTGCAGTACGAAGACTAATTGTATAAGTTCCTTCTGAGAAATTACTTAAATCAAGGCGGTATTCTAATTGATTACTTGTCAAGATTGTACGTGAAACCTCTCTGTTCATTCTATCCGTGATAGTAATCACGCCAGATTCATTTTGCATATTTTCCGAAAGTGTAACCTTTACCGCATCAACAGTAGGGTTTGGATATACTTGGAAAACACTTTCAGCAGCGAGTTCGATTGATGCTGAAACTTTTGCTAATGTTGTACTCTCAAGTACGTTCGAGTAACCCGAATTTCCTTTAGTATTTATTGCTCTTACACGGTAGTAATACTTAGTTTTTTCTTTTACAGTTTTGTCTGCATAAGCTACTACATTACGTCCCGTTGCACCAATCTTAGCAAAAGTTTTTCCGTCATCAGAACGTTCTACTTCAAAGCCTGATTCCTTATTCGAGTCATCACCCCATTTCAATGAAATCTCAGCAGCAGTAGCAGTTCCTTTAAGGTCGTACGGTGCATTTGGAGCCGCCGATACAGCAACATCAATTTTAGTAGTAGTTGAGTATTTAGAAGTACCATATTTGTTTGAAGCATTTACTCTAAAATAATAAGTAACACCTTCTTCAATCGGAATACTTGTAGCAGCTATGGTGTTAGAATCAAGGTCAGCTTTCAAAACCCCTGTTGCAAATGTACTATCAGTTGACCTTTCAAGTGCAAAGCCCCACTCATCGTTTGAACTATCATTCCAAGTTGCTTTAATGATTGGATTACCCAAAGCATCATTAGCAAGCACAGTTGCTAAATTTGTTGGAGCATAAGGAGGTCCTAATGTAGTAGCACTTGCTACATTACTGAAAGGAGATTGTCCTTGCAAATTTGCTGCCAAAACTTTGTACCAATACTTGGTTTTAGGCATTCCCGTTTTGTCAGAATAGTTTGATTCTGCATCTCCAATTACTGCAATTTTGAGAAAACCATTAGTTTCACTAATAGATGAACGATAAACTTCTTGTGCAACACGATTGTTAGTTACGCCGTCTTGCGTTCCTAAATTCCAAGTCAAGTCAATTTGAGTTGTTGAGATTGTTTTCGCTGCTAAATTAGATGCAGGATTTGGAGCAACTCGCTTCAAAGTTGTAGCAACTAAAACCCCTGATGGAGTACCATTACCACCTTCATTGAAGGCAATCACTCTAAAGAAATAATTTTGTCCTTCATTTAGGTTCTGAGCTACAAAACCATTATTATTCGAGGGGTTCGTGCTAATCGTTGCCCAACTATTATTATCAACTGATTGTTGAACCAAGAAGCCAGTCGCATTTGATGGTCCATTAACCCAATATAAGCCAATAGAATTTAGTCCAATACTAAAAGTTCCCAAGTTATTTGGTGGAGTTGGAGGGTCTGGAAGAGTTCTGATAAAACTTGTTCTTGATTCTGGAAAACCTACACCCGTTGCATTGCGAGACGATACACGGTAAGCATAAGATGTATTTGGCTGAGTAGAATTATCAACGTACTTACGCTGTCCAGTTCCAGGCTCACCAGGAATAGTTGCAATTACTGAAAAATCACCACCCATTGAACGTTCGATGATAAAATTTGTCTCATTATTTGAGTTATCAAAGAAGTACAACGTGTTTGTGCGTTGCAAATAAGGAGTTGCTATTGTTGCTCCAGTAACTGCTGCTGGAAGATTATCATTTGTTGAAATAATAAGACCATTACTCCAGCATGAAGCAACCTTACCCGTAGGTACAGAATTGGTTGGCATGTTTGTTTGCGGTGTGCAAGTAGGGTCTGTATCTGCCGTGTTTCTAATTGCTCTTACCCAAATATAGTAAGTTGATGCTGGCTGTAAACCCGTCAATTGATAAGTGCCGATTCCACCGCTACCAGTAATTGAAATACCAGTAAGAACGGTTTGATAACCAGTTGGAAGTGTAGAGTATGCCACTTCATATTCAGTTTCATCGTTGGCAATATCATTCCATGTTAAATTAATTCGAGTGCCTATTCCACCAACTGCTGCACCAGCGAGGCCAGTAGGAGTACTCGGTGCCACAAACATCGTTGTGATGGCAGAGTTGCCATTCGGACTTGTTGATTCACTTCCGTTTGTTGCTTGCACGTGCCAAAAAGCCGTCATCAACAAAAAAAGGGATAGAAAATAATTTTTTCTCATAGCTAAACTACCATTTTTAGTTATTAATATTGGGAGAGAACTTTTGTTTTTTTGTAAATATAAAAGTTTTTATTCATTATAGACTCATTCTTGCGTATGAAAATTATTTTACGGTAAATTTTATTTGTTTGAGCAAGATTAACTCGTAAAATAAGTTGTTGATAGTCAGTAAACTGGGTCTGTAAATGAGTTTTTAACTTATTTTCTTTAGAAAAATAATTTTATTTAACGGCAATAACCGAAATTTCGACATTTACATCTCTCGGTAAACGAGCTACTTGTACGGTTTCACGGGCTGGTGGCATGGCCGTAAAATAACTACCATATACCTCGTTAATTAATCCAAAATCATCCATATTTTTTAGGAATATACTTGACTTGACGATGTTTTCGTAGGTCATGTTTGCTTCGGTTAAAATATTTCCGATGTTTTCCATTACTTTTTGAGCTTCGGCTTTGAGGTCGCCCGAAGCAGCGAGTTCGAGGGCAATTTGTCCCGAAACATAGAGGGTGTTGCCTGCCAAAACCGCTTGACTATATGGACCAATGGGAGCGGGGGCATTTTCGGTGTAGATAATTTTTTTCATGTATGAATTACTGGGATTGAAAATGTTTGTTTTTTTATGAGTGTTGTATCTGTATTTAAACCAAATTACGGTAAATTTCGTAAATTTGAAAAACAAAAATCAGAATAAATTTATGATAAGCAATTTCTGTTGCATAATTAGCTGAGAACATATGAGCAATTCGGTAGATAGACAAATTTTAAAAAAGCAAAACCTTTTGAATGACAACGTAATCGTTGTTTTTATTAAAAATCCAGCTTTGGGAAAGGTAAAAACTCGTTTAGCAGCTACCGTAGGGGATGAGCTTGCTCTGACAATTTATCATACCTTGATGCACCATACAATGGCCGTTACAAAGCATTTAGAGGCTGACAAATATTTATTTTACTCTGATTTTGTTGATAAAAATGATATTTGGGAAAATGATAAATTCCTAAAGTTAGTACAGTTTCAAACCCAAGATTTGGGCTTAAAAATGGCGTCTGCTTTTGCTATAACTTTTCAAAATAAACACAAAAAAGCCTTGATTATTGGCAGTGATTGTTTGGAATTAAACACCGAAATTATCAGAGAAGCGTATATTCAGTTATCCGAAAATGAGGTAGTTATTGGACCAGCTCATGACGGAGGATATTATTTAATTGGCTTTAATTTTGAGATAATCGGAACTCGATGCGAGGAAGTACTCGAAAAGATATTTTTAGACAAAGAATGGAGTCACGAACGGGTATGTCAAGAAGCAAAAGATGCTTGTTTAGAGCTAAATTTAAAGTGTTTCCAACTCCCAATATTAACAGATGTGGATGAGGAAAAAGACTATTTAAAAACCAAACATTTAGCGTTATAAACTACCTGTAAGTACTTGATGAATACGTAATATTTGGGGCAAAACTAACTGATTATCATCGTTAATGATTTGATAATCAGCTATTTTCGTGAATTCTTCTTCGGTTTTCTGACGAGCAATAATCGCTCTGATTTGTTCGTCGCTGCGTTGTGGGTCACGTTGCTGAATACGCTCAATTCTGACTTCAATCGGACAGCTAACTACAATGATTTTATCCAAGTCATTTCCTTCACCTGCCGCATTGCTGATGGCTGCTTCTCGAACAACATAAGGTTGATTTTGGTGTAATGTCAGCCATTTTTTTGTGTCATCAAAAACTTTTGGATGCACGAGCATATTGAGCATTTTTAGCAGTTCAGGATTATTAAAAACTTGACTGGCTACCCATTTTCGGTTATACTGCCCGTTTTGGTCGTAGGCTTGGCGGCCGAGTAGTTCTTTTATTTCTTTTCGTAATTGTAAGTTATTGTTAATGAGCCAATTAGCTCTTGAATCGGCGTAGTAAACAGGTACACCAAGTAATTCAAAAACCTTACAAATAATGCTTTTTCCCGAACCTATTCCGCCCGTTATGCCTATTACTTTCATATTGTTGGTTTTTGTTTCTTTACGAAATATTCCCAAACGATGCTTTTTTGGTAAATTTTGCTCACATTTTTAGGTGTTTTTCGTTCTAATTTCGGAATCATCGCATAAAAGGCAAAATGAGCTTTTATGACTGCCAAGAAATCGGAAAGAGAGCCATCGACTAAGAGTTTTATCCCTGAAATTCCATCTAAAACTAATCGCAGGAAAATCGTTGAAAATAATTTTTCGCTTGGCAAATTTTTATAAAGCATCGCCAAACCATTTCTATAATTTAGAAAAGTTTTACGTGGATTTGATTTATGTAAAGTACCGCCTCCGACGTGATAGACCGTTGCGGCCGACGAATACATGATTTTGTATTCAGCATTTTTCATTCGCCAGCATAAGTCAATTTCTTCCATGTGAGCAAAAAAATGAGTATCGAAACCACCCAATTGATGAAAAACATTGGCTCGTACAAACATACAAGCACCTGTTGCCCAGAAAACTTCTTTTGTATCATCATACTGCCCTAAATCTTGTTCGTAGCTATCGAAAACTCTACCTCGGCAAAACGGATAACCCAACCAATCAATATAACCACCTGCTGCTCCTGCATATTCAAAGTGGGTTTTCTGGTGATAACTTCTGATTTTTGGTTGACAAGCCGCAATCGAAGCATCATTCTGCATTAAATCAATGATTGGTTTTACCCAATTTTTGGTTACTTCCACATCAGAATTTAGCAATACATAGTATTCAGCTTCAATTTCTTGCAAAGCCTTGTTGTATCCACCTGCAAACCCTTGATTACTGGAGAGTTGTATTGTTTTTAGGGTCGGGTAATTGCTTCTAAGAAAATCTAAAGAACTATCAGTTGAGGCATTATCGGCAATAAAGATTTCGTAGCCATCATTGTTTTCGACAACCGATGGCAAGAATTTTTCTAAAAAAATTTGTCCGTTATAGTTTAAAATTACTACGGCAACTTTGGTCATAGTATTTTATTTTAGTGCTTGAAAAATTGACATTGAAGCTAATTATTTATACTGCTGTGGACCGTTGACCATCGACGACTGACTATTTGAAAAGTTTATCCAAATCCATTCCTGGGATATTCGGCATCAATCCTTCGGTTGATTTTTGCAATTCTTCTTTGGCTTTTACTTCTACTTTTTCTAAGGCTTTATTGGTGGCCGCAACAATCAAATCTTGCAAGATTTCACGGTCGCTGGCTTTCATTAAATCTTCGTCTATTTCTATACTTATCAATTGTTTTTTACCGTTGGCGGTTGCTTTTACCATTCCCGCACCTGCTTCGCCAGTTTCGGTGATTTTAGTCAGATTTTCCTGTGCTTCTTGCATTCGGGCTTGCATTTCTTTCATTTTGCCTGCCATCCCAAAAAGGTCTCCCATGTTCATAATCGTATAAGTTTAAATTGTATTGCAAATATACAAAAAAAGGCAATCGGTGTAGAACTGCCTTTTGGTAAATAACACGTTTAAGTATTTTAATGCCTTATCTGATAAGTATGACCGAGCCAACTTTTTTAAATTTTTGTCCTGCGGTGTCTAAACCATAAACCTTAAAGCTATAATTGCCCGCAGATGCTGGTGCAACACCATCGCTGGCAGTGCCATTCCAACCCGTACCCAAATCGTGGCTTTCAAAAATCACATTTCCCCAGCGGTCATACACTTCCAAGTTATATTCTTGAATATACCTGCCTTGAGCAATAAACGCATCGTTGATGCCATCATTGTTTGGCGAAAAAGCGGTAGGTACGTATAGTCGAGCGGGAGTTATGAATGTATAAGTATTTGAATACACAGAAAAAGAATATTCTACTAAAGAGCCATTGACCAAAAGAGACATAGTAATAAAGCCTTTTACTCTAAATTTAGCCTCACCATTTGTATTCAAATTGTATAAGTTCTCAACTAATCCTCCTACATTTTTCTGTAGATTAGTAGATACACCCGTATCAATAATATTACCATTTTCATCAATAGCTTCAATAATATAGCTTACTGACTTGACTACTGGGGTAATTTCAGCAACGGAAGTCCAGTTGAGTGTATTTGCACTCTTTGATGTGAGAAGAATACTACAAAATGCAGCAGATTGGTCTGAAGTATTCCCGCACGCATCTTGATATTCTGCCTTATAGCAATATTGCTGTTTAGAAGGTTCGACATTTGTATCTTCATAGAAGTTATCTATTGCTGTTTTTACTTGTTTGAAATTATTGACTTTGCCTTCGGAGCGATAAAATATATAGTTTGCAGGAGGAATATCAGTAGGGAGAATATAAAACTTTATTAGATTACTGTTTTCAACTGATACCGTGCCAATAGTCATTGGTGCCAATCTTTTTGTTGCTGGATTTAGCAAAATTGTTGGTGATTTGATAACAACCCTGTCGGAAGGTATTGTTCCGATAAAAGCTGTTACTTGAAAATCGTATGATTTTCTACAATCAAGGCTATTAAAAGTATAAGTAGTTGCAGTAAGTGGTACAGGGGCTGCATTACTGGGGTTTGCTCCCGTAGGCGATTCACTATAATCAATTGAATAACGAGTAACGGCAGGGTTTGGTGAAGTCCAATCAAGTTTTACTTCATCTGGACTAATCACGTTGGCTTTTGGGACAATCGTACAAACTTCATTTGATAGTATAGGATTACTGCAACCATCAGTAGTCTTTAATCTAAAGCAGTATTCATTGGCGGCATTCAGGCCAGTTACAGTTTCTGTTTTAAACGTTTCCCCAATATTGCGAGTGATTTTTATTCCTGTATCAGCCCAGTTTCCAGTTTTGGTTTTTTGTTCGAGAATATAAGGTTTTCCGTCACTGCCTTCGACCATTGTTATTTTATTGCTTGTTCCGCCCGTCAAGCCTTCTAATTCACTTATTTTTGGAGGATTATTAGTATCGGTACTAAACAAGTAGGGTGTGCTGGGGCAAAGTCTTGTTAGTCCACCTCTTGTATAGTTAGCAACAATCTGAGGATTAGATGTGGGTAGTGATGTGTATGTATGTGGGATATTGAAAGGAAAGCCAGTGGGTAATATCCCATCAATGAATTGTTGGTTTCCATCACCCCAAAGAATTTTGTATCCTCCATGCGTTTGGTTTTTTGGAGTATTTAAAAAAGTAACAGTTATATCTCTTGCTCCACAAGAACTTACTCTAATATCAGGTTGGTCTGTTTTGATTACTTCAAATGACTTGCAAGTAATGTAATTTATTGAGCCATCGTTTCCTCCTTGCAAAATCCAATATATTCCGGGATTAGAAACAGTAATAGATGTTTGTAATGGGGGGAAACTAGTTATACTTCGTCCATCTTTTAAATCAAAAATATATCCTAAATTAGACAGGCTTCCCCCTGATGGAGCAAGTGGATTTGATACATAAGAAGTAGCTGTATTATTTGCAAAGTCCAAACAACCAAACTCTGGGCTAACTTTAAATGCTCCTCCAACTAATATACCTCCTCCAGGATTAGTACACTGGGTGGGCATTGTTGGTTGTTGCCCAAAAGAAAAATCAGTTATACAAAAAGCACCTAACCAAAATAAAATAAATTTGATACAGGACATAGTTAAAATCTTTTCATGTGTACACCACTCAATATTTTTTTGAGCAAAAACTATGCCCGATGGTAGTGTAGTCTCTTAGATAACGAATGTGTGAAGTGGATTATTTAGTAAAATTTTCAAAAAAAAGCGAGAAACACAAATGAGAGAGAATAAAAAATTTGACTATCCTGTTGATAATCAGTCGATTATAGGTGTTTCATAGAAAAATACTATTTAGCGTGATATTTGTCAAGGGGAAATGACAAAATTATACAACGAAAGGATTAATTCCTTTGATAGTTCCGAAGGTTTCTACGGGAATAAATCTTGCAAAAAGTTCTTCTGAATACCAGCCTTCTGAATGAGTTTTCTTGATAACTTCGGCGTGTTCTCGTTGTCGGTACGCAAACTTTTTTACGTCTTCCAAACTTTCCCAAACCGAAAAAGTAGCTTGTCGCAAAAAAGGCATTTCACCGATGCCAACCGATGTCACAAAACCTTGTGCATGACCCATCGAAGCTGCAACTGTCGGCACATTTTTCCAAAAACCAGATAATTTTGATAGCCTGATTGTGGCACGAGTCAGTACTGCAATCTGACCTTGATAAGTGCGGTCAGGCGAAGGTTGCCCAAAAGGTTCTTTTCCGTCCCATTTTCCGTGCGATTCGTAAGGAATACAACTAATTGTCCATTGTTCGTCAGTCAATAATCGCCACCAACGCCAAACCAAAGAACTTTTATGAAATTTATCAAAATCAGTTTTCTCTTGCCAAACTGCCATTAATCCCCATTGTTGATAATCGGGATGAATGTCAAAAGTGCCATTTTTGCCACAGCCCAATAGTTTCCAAAAAGTAATACCTTTTGTAAAAAACAGTGGAATATGCAAAATCGCCATCGAAATGAAAGCCAGCGGAATTAAATATTTTGGGTAGCGAACGATGGTGAGCGTGACAAACATTTTCGGATATGCAATTGATAATTAAAATATAAACTTCGGAAACGAAAATAAGTTATAAAAAAATTGTAGGACAGGTTTTCAACTTGTCGATTGCGTAGAAAAAGTCGATTCGGAATAAGTTTTATTTTTCAACCAAAATCAACCATCTAAAAGCCCATTTCCATTTGATTTTATAATTTCTAATGCCAGCTTTTTTGAGTAAAATTTCCCATTCGTGTCTCGTAAAACCTCTCAAAACCGAAAGTGGAGCATCGTTTTTAACCAAATATGACTTTGAAAACAAACCAGTAAGCCATTTAATTGAATAATAAGCCAGTGGGTGACGGTGCAAATCGGCAATCACAAAACCAATTTCGGCATTTTTGTGCATCCAACGTAGCATTTTTACCAAATCTTCATCTTTGAAATGATGACAAAACAACGAATTGAAAATAATGTCTGGCTGTCCATCGGGAAACGTAGCGAATTGATAATCAGCTATTTCGTATTTAATTTCTGAATCTTGATTGTCAAATTTTTCAGCAAATCTTACACAATCTTCCTTTAAATCAACGCCACCGAGTAGGTGAGAAATTTTCTTTTTATTCAGAAACCGACCAATAGCCCTTAAATTATCTCCACCGCCACTGCCAATTTCAAATATTTTTATATTTTCAAAATGATTTGAAATAATTGTGTTATTTGAATTATTGGATTCAATAATTTTAATCATATTTTCAGAAATAATCTTCTTTTTTATATGAATAAAATATTTAATCCCATCTAAAACTACTGAATGACCACCGAGGTAGCGATTAATAAAATCGAGTTCACGGAGATTTTGATAGAGGTCTGCGGTTGGAATTTCCTCATTATCAAGGAGTTCGGCTTGGTAGGAGCGGGTTTTGAAATTCATCGTTCTAAAATTACACTTTCCATCGTGATTCCTGGCCCAAAAGCTATCGCAAAAATATTGCCTTTTTTTGCGGTATCTTCCATCATTTTTTTCAGCACAAATAAAATCGTAGGTGACGACATATTGCCGTAATTTTTCAAAACCTCATACGAGTCGGCCAAGGCATCGGAAGCCAATTCGAGCGAATTGGCTACTGCTTCCAAGATGTTTTTTCCACCTGGGTGAATTGCCCAATCGGTGATATTTTCAGAATTTAAGCCAAGTTTTTGTAGCGAATTTTCGAGTAAATTTTTAATTTCTTGCTTAATTAGCTTCGGTACGTGGCTTGAGAGTGTCATCAGAAAACCTGTACTTGATAGTTGCCAAGCCATATCGGCCTGTCCGCTAAGAGCAATTTGTGAGTAAAACTGCTTGATTTCTAAGCCTTTAGCATTTTTATCGCCACTGATTAAGCAGGCCGCCGAACCATCGGCAAAAAGTGTTGATGAAAGAATAGCATCTACATCATTTGACTTTTGAAAGTGCAACGTACAAAGTTCGGTACAAACAACCATCACTTTGGCCGAAGCATCGGCTCTGCAAAAGGCATCGGCTATTTTGAGGGCGTGAAGTGCGGCGTAACAACCCATAAAATTGACCGAAGTACGAACAATATTGGGCGAAAGATTAAGTGCTTGCACCAACTGAATATCAAGACCTGGTGCCGAAAGCCCCGTACAAGTAACCGTAATTAAATGGGTGATTTCTTGAATATTAGTGACATTTTCCGCAGTTTCTAAGCAATCCTTAATGGCTGAAACTGAAAGTTTCACGGCTTCTTGGTTATAAAATGCCATGCGTTTTTCGAGCGAGGGCATTGTAGAGTTATCGCCAAAAAAATCCCATTCTCCACGGGCTAATGAGAAATCGGAAAATACCGAATATCGGGTATCTATGCCGCTTCTGTGGTATAAAATTGGAAGGAGTTTTCGGTTTTTTTCGTCTGGATTATTGGCATCAAGCATAAACCGCATGATGTCATTTTGTTGATGACAGTAAGCTGGATTGGCGGTGCCGATTGCGATTATTTTTGACATGAAAGAAAGTTAAAAGTCGGTTGTTTACGGATGATAGACGATAGCTTTGGATAAGTAAGTTTTGCTTATAATTGATTGGTTTTTTGCCGTTGACCGAAAATGACGGCTATTGACTCACTGAACACATTCTGTGAACACTCTATATACGAAATCTTTCTCTTGTTGGAGGTCTCGGTATCGGACTAAAAAGTTTTCGTTACCGACACTAAACTGTGTAACGCTCAAAGTCTTTAATTTGTTCTCACGGTTCATTTTTATATCATTTTGCACATCGCCTTTCCTACCGAAATGATGAAAATTTAGTGCATTTTCTTCCGTATAGTTGGGGTTTTTCTGCGAAAAATCAGCAAACCATTGCTCTCGTTCTTGTCTTGTTTCGGGAGAATAAAGCGTAACTGACGACTAAATATGTGGGCTTTGAGCATTAATCTCTTTTTCAAGAACTTCCGTACCCGTCCAACACAACTCATTGATAGATTATTATTTCTGTCGATGATAATGATAGGCGTTGTGGTTGAAGTTGCTTTCTCAATGTTTTCTTTCTGACAAGCAAACAAACTAAAAATGAGGGCGGAGATACAAACGCTTTTTTTATATTACTTTTTTGTTGTTACAAATGTAGAAAGTCCCGAAAAAACAAATGTCGGCTGGATGACCGAAGCCGACAAGATATATTAAGTATCTGATAATGAGTTGCTTACTAAGCCATAAGGGCGTTATTCTTGATGATTATTTCGTTTCGAGATTCGTAAAATATATTCGTTCAAGGTTAGTTCAACCGAGATACGAGAAATTGCATAAAAAGCTTACAGATGTATATAAATATTTTAATAAATAAACATTGAAAAGCAATGAAAGTGGGGTTGAGTCACTAAAGTTCGTCGAGTAAACCCAAACTCCAATTGTTGCTGGCTTGATAGTGAAGTTTACCATTTTCGACCAAAAGCGGACTGTCAATATTATTATGATACAACGACCCCGTACCCAAACCTTGTGGAAGTGTGTTTTTGTATTCGGCCGTAAACTGAGCGATGGCATTCAGCCCAATGTTCGATTCGAGTGCCGATGTCATCCACCAATTTATGTGTAGGCGAGAAGCAATTTCAATCCATTCTCGGCAATGTTGCAAGCCACCCAAAAGTGTAGGTTTCAGAATGATATAAGTTGGCTTGAGTTTTTTGAGCAGTTGCATTTTCTGCACATAATCGCTTACACCAATCAATTCTTCGTCGAGAGCGATAGGCACTGGGCTATTTTGGCATAAATCTGCCATTACTTCGGATTGCTTTTGCTTAATGGGCTGCTCAATGCTATGTATTTGATAATTAGCCAGTTGTGAAAGCTTTTCGGATGCTTCTTCGGGCGAAAACGCTCCATTGGCATCAACTCTAAGTGTAATTTGTTCGGCAGAAAACTGTTG
>JBKBSS010000268.1:0-4360 GCA_046291385.1 Emticicia sp.
GTGCAGGGCCAGAATCAGTTGTACAAATCAAATTTAAAAAATCAACAAAGCGTTTCAATACCGATGACCGTGTGACGGTAAAAGGCACTTTAAAACTTAACGCTGATGATATTAATGAGCTAAATTATATCTTAGTAAATACTGATTTAGTTTTGTAAAATAGTCTATGGGCAACGGTCGATAGTCCACAGTTTTCCACTCAAAAGTAAAGGTTTAATTACTTTGTTTGCATAAATCCTTAAAAACGAAGAGCGTCGAATGCAAATTCGGACGCTTTTTTATTTAATAAATTTACCCAAGATTTCGTTTGATAAACAGTATTTTATACTTTTGGCAAAATCTTGCAATTCTTGAATCAGAAAAAAACGATGAAAAAACTACTTTTTGCTTTCACCACAATCTTAATTTTAGGCACAAGCTCCGAAACTTTTGCACAGTATGATTATAACTGGGCGGCAGGTTTCAGAGTTGGCGAACCTTTGGGTTTTAATCTCAGAAAATATTTCCAAAACGGTGATAAAGCATTCGATATAAATGTCGGCACTTATGGTTTTATTTATAACCGAAAACGCAGCTACAACGGTGGCGAATATCGTACTTCTGGCTTGATGATTCAAGGTGTTTATTTATGGCAACATGAAGTTTTCAGCAGAGACTGGGCTCACGTCTATTATGGTGGTGGCTTGCAGATAAATAACAGAAATCATTATTTTTTCTCAAGAAATGTAACTCCTCCGCAAGAAATTCGTTCTAAAAAAATTGCTCTTGGACCAACTGGAACGGCTGGTTTTGAGCTAAAATTACCGAATCAACCATTGGCATTTTTCTTAGACGCTGGGCTTTATATCGAAGCCTTACCTTCACCCTTTTTCATCAATCCGCAAGTAAGTGGAGGGTTAAGGTTGAATATTATAAAATAATAAGAGTCGTAGGGGCGTATCGCATACGCCCAAATAAATTTAAAAATATGATTGCATATCTCGACGGAAAACTTGCCTACAAAGACCCATCTTACGTTATTATTGATGTCGGTGGCGTGGGCTATCAAGTAAAAATCTCTTTACAAACTTACGCCGCTCTGCATAATACTGGCGAACGCTGTAAACTTCATACTTTGCTGATTATCAGAGAAGACTCTCATACTTTATTTGGTTTCCATGATGCCGAAGAGAAAGTTTTGTTTGAAGACCTAACCAGTGTTTCGGGCATTGGGCCGAGTACGGCTTTGGTCATGCTTTCGTCTTTATCTTCGCCCGAAATAAAACAAGCATTGGTGAGTGAAGATGTCAAAACCATTCAAAGTATCAAAGGAATTGGCCTTAAAACTGCCCAAAGAGCTATTATTGAGCTAAAAGATAAATTGAAAAAAGACAATTTGATTAGTGGAGTTACACCAAATATTTTCAATACAGAAAGTGCTAAAGTGCGTAACGAATCGCTTGCAGCGTTGGTTATGCTCGGAATTCCGAGAGCAACCGCTGAGAAGAGCATCGACGTAATTCTGAAGCGTGAAGGCAATGATGTCACGGTCGAACAACTCATTAAACTCGCCCTTCGATAAACCATTAAATAAAATAACGCTGAACTGTCAATGAAAAAATATTGTTCAGCGTTATTATTTTATTCTAAACTAAAAAAAACACGCTAAAAATCGAGTCATCATAAACTATTGGCAAGGTTTTAGTCGTTTAGTTTGTGATACTTCTATTGAATTTTCCTAAAAACTGTATGTTCAGACAGCTATTTAAACTAAATCGTGTTACTTTACTATTACTTTTTTGCTTTTTGGGATTTATAAGTATTAATGACTTATTCGCTCAAAATCGAAGAAAAGGGGCAGCTACTGTTGAAAAACCAAAGATAGATTCTCTTTCCATTCCAGAGAAAGATACTGTTATTTCACGTACTGGAAGCCGTCCGAGCTATCGTTGGCAAGACCGCTATTTGAATCGCTACACTGCTAAAGTTCCGCAATCGCCTTTTTATCTAAAGGATTCAAAGAATATCATCACTGATTTTAAACTTTCGCCCAACGCAAAAGAAATCTCGATTACAGAAAAAGCAGGTAAACGTATTGATTATAAAGTTCCGCAGGCTCTTACGTTCAACGAGTATTCGAGCATTCAAAATGCCAGCGTTCGCCGTAGTATTTTAAGAGATTACGAAAACCTTCAAGACGGTAAAAGTGCCGTAAGTGGACGTGGTTTGAAACCTCTTTTGGAGAAAAACCCAATTGTTGACCGAATTTTCGGAGGAAGCCTTCCAGACCTCAAACCCAATGGTTTTGTTACGCTTGATTTTCAGTTAATCAAACAATTTATTGATAATCCATTCTTGCCGCTTATTCAAAGAAAACAAACACTTTTTAATTTCAATGATCAAATAAATATCAACTTTAATGGCAAAATTGGCGATAAACTCGGTGTTTTGACCAATCTTGATACAAAAGCGGCTTTTAATTTTGAAAATCAATTAAAACTAAATTTCAAAAATAAGCCCGAAGATATTCTCCAAAAAGTAGAAGGTGGAAACATCAGTATGCCCGTAAAAAGTCAGTTGATTCCAGGAGTTCAAAACTTGATGGGTGTGAAAGCCGCATTCCGATTTGGAAAATTGGATGTGACGGCAGTCGTAGCTCAGCAACGTTCACGTACTGAATCAATTGTGCTAAATGGTGGTTCGCAAAGCCGAACTTTCGAGGTGCGTTGCGATAATTATGACGAAAATCGACACTTCTTTCTCGCTCAATTTTTTAGAGATAATTACGAAAAATCGCTTCGTAACCTTCCTTTGGTGCTTTCTGGCGTTAGAATTACCCGTTTGGAGGTTTATGTAACCAACCGCACCAATAATATTGAGTCGATGCGAAACCTAACCGCATTTACCGATTTGGGAGAGCGACCAAATGCTGCTGGAAAATATAATGTAGTTGATAATAAAGCAACACCTCTTTACGACAATTTAAATAACAATCCAAATTTCAGAAGAGTTGACGATAGTACAGGAGCTTTGGCAAGACTTGGACTCAAAAAAGGCATTGATTATGAAGTTTTACGAGGTTCAAAACGCTTGACCGAAAGAGAGTTTAAGTATAACCAAGAACTCGGCTACATTTCATTGGTTACTCCCCTACGCAACGACGAAATCTTGGCCGTTGCTTACGAATATACTTACAACGGTCGTACTTATAAAGTAGGTGAATTGACTGAAGATTATTCTTCTCGCCGTGAAGACGAAGTAATCATGTTGAAACTCATCAAATCATCAACGATTCGTAACCGCACGAATAGTCCGATGTGGAATTTGATGATGAAAAATATTTATTCGCTCGGCACGCCTGGAGTTGGGAGACAAGGTTTTCAACTGAGAATCATTTATAAAGATGACCGCACGGGAATGGATACACCAAACTTGCAAGATGGTAGAAAATTGCAAAATATTCCGCTCGTCAGAATCATGAACCTCGACCGTTTGAATCCAAACAATGACCCTCAATTACCCGACGGTGACGGTAATTTTGACTTTGTGGAAGATATTACGATTGACACGAAAATGGGAAAAATGATTTTCCCTGTTCTTGAACCTTTCGGAAAAACCCTCGAAGAAAAATTCGACCTTGATGAACAAATCTTGAAAGAAAAATATGTTTTTAATGAGTTGTATCGCACCACAATGGCTGATGCCCAGCAAGTTACGACCAAAAACAAATTTTTTATCAGAGGTAGTTTACAAGCCAGCAATGCTTCCGAAATTTCACTTCCTTTAGGAGCTTCTGGGCAATCGGTTAGAATTTTTGCGGGTGGTGTTCAGCTGCAAGAAGGTGCAGATTATACGATTGAGCCACAACTTGGTAAAATTAAAATCACTAATCAGAGTATATTAAATTCGGCACGTCAGATTCGTATTGAATGGGAAAAACCCGATTTATTCAATACGCAACGCAGAGTGATGCTCGGCACAAGACTCGACTACAACCTCAACAAAGATATTCACATCGGAGCCACTGCCATGACGCTTCGTGAAAGCACCCCAGGTTTTTTGACAAGGGTTGCTATTGGACAAGAGCCTGTCAATAATACAATTCTCGGCGTTGATATAAACCTAAGAAAAGATTCACGTTTCTTGACTCGAATGCTCGATGCACTTCCTTTGATTCAGACCAAAGAGATGTCGTCAATTCAGTTGACTGCTGAATATGCAAAATTGATTCCTGCCGTAAACGATAAAAGAATTGGCGGAAATGCCATGATTGATGATTTTGAATCGACTCGAAATATCAATGACCTTACTCGTCAGCCAACTCGTTGGAGACCAGGTTCTACGCCCGAATCGTTTCAAGGCAGTGCCGTAAATTATGATT
>JBKBSS010000269.1:0-4357 GCA_046291385.1 Emticicia sp.
GTATTTGATGCAACATTCGATTCACCGTTTTGTGTTTCAACTACTGGTGGTTTTGTATTATTATTTTGAGCAATATTGTCACCAGAAACCGAATTCTCCAAATTATTTTTAAACGAACGTTTTTCTTTTTTTCTAATAGTTTTCGCTACTTGGTTTTCGGCAGAAGATTTATCTACGTTTTTAATATTTGAATCTTTATTATTTTTAGTTTTTCCATTAGAAGCAATTCCACTCAAATCGTTTGATTGCTCAATGACTGTCGGTTTTGAAGCACCTACTTTATCCGTGATTCCTTTGTCAGTATTACGCTTTTCTATTTCGGTTGGTTTATTTATAGCGAAATCTTGACTTTTCTTATTCGTAAGTACCTTATTACCAACCGATTGACTCTTTTTATTATTAGTAGCAGCTAAACCACTTTCTTTATTATTATTATAAATCAACCAGCCAAAACCCAGCAAAAGTGCAATACTTGCCGCAATACCCACTCTGAATGCAAACGGCCATGCAATCACACGGCGTTCTTTTTCGGGTGTAATAGCAGCCTTGATAATCTCCCACGAATCGGCTGTTGGTTCGGTTTCGTAATTACTAAATTTACTTGATAATTGAACTGCAAGCTGAATATTCTCCCAAGTAGCTGCTTGTGGTTCGGCTTCGTAGTTTTTGAATTTCTCGCTTAACGAAACTGATTCATCAATCGGCAAAGCGGCTTTTATTTTCTCCCACGAATCGGCCGTTGGTTCGGCTTCGTAATCGTTGAATTTGGCAGTAAGTTGAGTTGCGAGCTGAATTTTGCTCCAAGTATCGTCTTGTGGCTCGGCTTCGTAGTTATCGAATTTTCTGGAAAGGTCGGTAGCAAACTTTATTTCGCCCCAAGATTCTTCTTGCGGCTCGGCTTCATAAGTTTCGAGTTTATCTTTCAAATCGAGAGCAAAGCGAATCGCATCCCAAGAGGTATCTTGCGGTTCGGCTTCAAAATTCTCGAATTTTTCAGATAAAAGTTTCCTTATGTCGTCTGTTGGTTTCATTTATTTTCAATCCTGTAAGGTTTTGTTTCAACCTTGCAGGATTTTATACTATTTCTGTGATTATTTATCGAATAATACTTATTATGAATATTTTACTGATAGATAAATTGCTGTTATTACCTATATTATTGTAGAACAACTGCGTCGGCAAACCGATTTTTAAATTGTTTCTCGGAACACACGGAACAATTTAAAAAATTGTTCTACAAACTAAACCTGATTGCTCATTTGCGGTAGCTGAACTGGGCAGCCAACGCTGTCGGAGCTAAAGCACCACGCCCATTTCCTGTAAAGTTTTACGGAGATGAACTTTAGCTCTCGAAAGCTGCGATTTTGAAGTTCCTTCCGAAATCTGTAAAATCTTAGCTATTTCGTTATGCTCATAACCATCAATCAGATACATGTTTACAACCATACGATAGCCATCAGGTAGCTGATTGATTGCTCCCACAATTTCTTCGTGGCTCAGTTGCGAAATCACGCCAATGTCGGCATCGCCTTGATTTTCAATCGCCTCATAATCAACAAATTGTCGGTCTTTGTTATTTTGCCGATAATGGTCAATGGCCGTTCGGACGACCAACGATTTTACCCAATATTCAGCCGATTCGGGTTTTTGTAAATCATTGATTTTGTTAAAAATCTTTATAAATGCCTCTTGGAAAATATCCTCGGCTTCCATTACAGTTCGGGCATAGCGGCGACACACACCCAAAAGTCGGCCTTTATAGAGATTATAAAAGGCAGCTTGGGCTCTCGGGTCGTTTCGCTGACAACCAAGAACTAACTCAACTTCATTCCGCATCCGAAAAGGGTTGCTGTGTTTATAGATTCAATTAATTAGGACTGTAACGAATGACGAGTTACGAATTTCTAAAAATACTACTTGTCAAATACAAATATTTTTAATCATTATTCGAGAAATTCATTATTCGGGAAATTCATCATTCTAAATTAGCCTCTTCTTGCCGAGACAAAAGTGGCATTTGCATCAAAATTTATGTAATAATAGTCGTTACCAACTTTTATTGCTATTACAAATCCAAAAATTTTATTTTCGGTGTAAACCGTAACTCCTCTCTGGAATACCCAACCTTTATAATTAGCATCCAAATATTCCTTTATTTTAACAGGTATATCTTTGGGGTCGAGGGGTTTATCATAAATTTTGTTTTCAGGAAATTTCATTTCTATTTCCTTCACACTCAAAACCTTGCCACTTTCATCGAAGGTATAATCATATATTTCATTTTTGCTCAAAATTGAAATCCAATACGTTTTTTTGGATTTATCAATGACGATGGCCGTTTGAAGATATTTATAATCTTTGTGTTTTGCTCCTAAATAATTGATAATTACCGCAGGTATATCTTTAGGAAAAATAAGTTTAACCTCCGCTTTATTATCATTTCCGCCAACTCCTACTTGTTCTTTCTTCAAAAAATTACTGTCTTTATCAAACTGTAATGAATACTGTTTCCTATCATAGGAAATCAGAACATTATAAATTTGAATAACTCTATTTTGGACGAAAGCAAGACCTCTTTCAAACTGCCATCCCTTGTACTCTTTATCAAGATATGACTTTATTTTTGAAGTCAAATCAATAACTGTAATCGGTTTGTCTTCAATACGGTCACTCGGTGCATTTACACCAAACGATGATGATTTTAAGACATTACCTTTTTCATCGAATAGATAATCAAAAGTTGTAAAATCTTGGCTAACAACCACTGAATAATTTTTGGTTATTCCTTCCAAAACAACCCCTACTTTTATACACTTATAATCGCCGTGTTTTGCTACCAAAAAACTGGTAATGACTTGCGGAAGCTCATTTTTATCAATAAAATACAATTTCGGAGGAGGCGTTCCAGATGAAGAACCATTATGATTATACGAAACATTCATTATGAGAATGCCTGTGGCATCAAAAATCAGGGTAATATTTCTCGAGTCTTTATCTTTAATTACAATCTTATATCCCTCAATTTTACCTTCTTTATTGACTTGCTGGCACACATTAATGATAGTTGCTGCTGCATAATTAGTTTCGAGATAAGTCTTGATATTATCAGGCAAATTTACAACGTCCGTTTGCTTATACATCTCCGAAATTACTCCAACATTATTGACAATCGCCGACATTCGGTCAACTTTCACATCGAAATCTGATTGAAAAATCTTGTTTTTTTCGAGTGTTGTGAAACGTACTTTGGTTGCTTCTGGATAATTTATTTTGATTGCATTTATGGTAGCTTTCGGAATCGCTTCATCAATATCTTGCTGCGGTTGAAGGTCTGTAACGCTATCGCAACTCCACAGAATCAGCCCAACAAAAAACAGATATATGTATAATTTTTTCATTTTAAATTCGTTTCCGACGCTTCAATACCATAAAGACGCTTCCAAATAAAATTTGGTTGCATTCTGTTGAATAACAAAACGCAAATTTTAGGTTATCTCGCAAGACCTGACAAAATTAATGTACGAGAGTAGCTTAAATACGGTAATTTATTTCACAGAAAATATAAAATACTAACGAAAAACTATTCGTAAGTGTTTCATTATAAAGCAAAAAGGAGCAAATAGAATCTATTTGCCCCTTTTCATTATTTCGGTCGAATCTATGATTTCCAAGTCTCCAATTCGATGATTTCGCCCGTTGTTTTCTTCTTTAAAATAACTTTTTTATCACCATTTGGCAGAATCTCATCTTTGATAAACCAGTGGTCAGCATCGTATTCGTTATAAACCGATGGTTTTTCTACTCCTACCCTACCACGCCATTCGGGTAGCTGCACAGGCTCCCAAAGTTTGGTTTTAGCAGATTTATAGGCGGCATCAATGATGGCATTTACTACGTATCCATCATAGAAAGTTTCGTTGGGTTCGATGCCTTTTTCCATTGCATTAAACATATCGGTAAACATATTTGTGTAGCCGAGTTCATGGGCTTCATCGCCTACTGGAAACTGCCAACCGCTCGAACTTTCGGCTTTTTCGGCTACGTAGCCACCTTCGCCAGCTCCGCTCGTAAACATCTCGAAGCCAGTTCTTAAAAAAGAATTTATCCAAATCGTTCCTTCTGTCCCCATCACTTCATCTCGCAAATCCATACCACCTCTGAAAGTCCACGATACCTCAAATTGTCCGATTGCACCGTTTTCATATCTTACGAGTCCGATGGCGTGGTCTTCGGCATCAATGGGTTTTACTTGCGTATCGGCCCAGCACATTACTTCTACTGGTTTGATGTCTTTTCCGATAAAATTTCGGGCAATTTCTATGCAATGACAGCCCAAATCTAAGATTGCACCGCCACC
>JBKBSS010000270.1:0-4354 GCA_046291385.1 Emticicia sp.
TACTTTTTAGTATAGAAAATTTTAAACGGGTTATTTTAAATTGAAAACAATATGAAATATCTAATGACAATCCTGTGCTTACTTTTCGTAAGCAGCCTATTTGGTCAAAATATTGAAAAAATAGCATTGAATAAAGAGTACCCCAATAATAAATTGGATGCGAGCGAGAATTTGAAATATGCCTTCCGTCTTGAAAAAGAAAAATCATACAAAATTTCGGTGATGCAAGAAGGCATTGATGTGGCCATAGTCTTATTTGACAAAGAAAACAAACAACTTATCGAAAAGGACACGCCCAATGGTCAAAACGGATTAGAGACTTTTAACTTTTCGCCCACTGAAACAGCCGATTTTTATTTGATGATAAAAAGGCTGGATGAAGTCGGCAATCCTAAAGAAGGAACGATTTCGGTAATCGTAAAAGAACAAAAGGTAAATAATGTAATAAAATTAGAGGAAGATACGGTTTCGGTGCAGTTTGAACTGGTTAACGAATGGATTTTTATCAATGGGGAGGTCAATGGAGTAAAGGGGCGGTTTATGTTTGACACGGGTTCAAAAAATGCCGTCACTTTAAATTCGATTAAAATTAAAAACATAGAGCCACAAGTAATAGGCGAAGGTTTTGTTGGTAGTGGGCAATCTTTTAAAACCTTGCAATATCCAAAAATTGATAATATAAAAATTGATGAATTAGAATATATTTGGGTAGAAAATGTTAACGCTAATAATATGGACTATCTCAATAATATTGCCACCGATGTCATTGGCATGGTTGGTTTTAACTTTTTTAAAGGTTACAACATAAAAATTGATTATTTAAGACGTATGCTGACTTTTTATAAGCACAAAGCCAATGATAAAGGCGAAAGCATCAAGAAAGAAGAAAATTATATTACAACTTTGCCTTATTTTACCCGAAAATTAGATAATCACCCAATGATTATGGTTTCGCAAATGGGGGTTGATTATTTAGCAGCCTTTGATACTGGTGGTGGTAGAGGTTCCGTAAGTATTGAACAGCCCGCCTTTACTCAACTAAAAAGTTCGGGTGAAATAACCAATTTTCTTGCCCAACCCTCTCAACTATTTAATTTACATGATGTAAAGATTGATAAAAACCTGACGACAAACCTTTTTGGTTTGGCCCAAGATGGCATGAAATCTGCTTTTGTCCCGCTGGGCATTACCGAAAAGAACGTGATTTGTTTAGCCTATTCTTTTTTATCAAATTATACCACCGTTTGGGATACCCAAAACAAAATGATACATATTTTTGAAAAGAAATAAGAGGATACACATCACAAAAAAAGTCTCATTGTTGACTAACAATGAGACTTTTTTTTACTTTATCTTGATTAAGGTAGCTCCATAGCCAAATTTTTCTTTTTGAGCATCCTGAAACCATGCCACATTCTTATGTCCCGCCAATTTTCGTTGAATTTCTTGCTTCAAAACACCGTTCCCAACACCATGAATAAAGACAATTTCATCCATTCCTGATGCGATGGCATTTTCAAATTTAGATTCAAAAGTACGTAATTGTAGGTCGAGCATCTGAGCATTATTCATGCTAAGGTAATTCGTTGTTAGTTGTTCGATGTGCAAATCAATCGTTGCGGCTGGTTTTTCGATAGCTTTGAGAGGAATTTCTTCCGCTTTTGGCTGCATCATCTTCTCTTTCAACTCCACTGGATTTATTACGAGTGGTGCATCTTCTCCATCTAATTGAAATAAATAACAGTCTTTCAGCAAAATTGGGGCAGATTTTTTATGACTAAAAAACGTATTTGCACGCAATCGCATTTTCTTTACAAAAGTCGGTCGTTCAGTAAAATAACCAAAATTATAGTAAAATGCCTGAAAAGTAAGATTTCCCCACTCATCAAAATCTTTTAGGTCTAAATCTATTAGATGTTTCTGAAAAGTTCGAGCCGTAAGAAAGCCCCCAAGTAAACCTCGATGCGTTTTTTCCGAACCCGAAGCCAGCGAAAATGGCAAATCCCAGTCACTATTATTGATAATGTGCAGCGAAACTAACTTCTCATTGACTGGCAAAAAAGCTAAATAGATTCCTTTGTCGGCTTTTACGTGTGAACTACCTCTTTCACCAACGGGTCTTTGTGGTGCTATTGTTTCTTGTACTCTGCTTTGAGGCTTGAAAGCCTTATCTTCGGCTTTTGAAACAACCGCCAATTCTTTTCGCAAAACAGGCAATTTAAACCCTTCTTCAATCTCAACCTCTACGACATCATTTTTCAAAAATCGGGTTACGATACCTTCTTCTTTTGAGTGTATGAGTCTTACTTTATCTCCTATATTCATATTCAGTCCAGCCCCCTAACCCCCAGAGGGGGAATTAAAAACAATGTATTTATAAATTATTTGTAAAATTAAGCAAATTAAAGGAAGAATATTGTTGACAGTAAAATAAAGTTCCCCCTCTGGAGGTTAGGGGCGACCGTCGCACGGACTAATAACTTCCCAAATACTTCCTAACACTCCACTCAATAGTAACGAGCAGCAATAACACAAAGAAAACCCACTTCAGATTGATAAACTCATTCATTTCCTCTACGCTTGTAACTTTATCAGGAGCTTTGTTTGATGATAAAAAGTCCTTCAATTTTTCGAGTTGATTGGCCACAAAAAACTTGCCATTATTTTGAGTTGCCAATGTGCGTAGCATATTAAAATCGGCCGTTGTATTAAGGCTTTCTAAATCTGTATTGCGGACAATAAATTGTCCATCAACGATTTCTCCCTTGCCCAAAACTTGCGTAGATGCCTTATAGCGATATACACCTTCGGGCAAGCCTGTAATCTCAAAACGGCTATTATCTTTCGTAGCGGTATAGCTAAAACTTCTCACTTTGCCTTTTTCGTCGGTAATATCCAGTTTAACATCTTGGTTATAGATTCGCTCGTAAATATCATTATAAGCCTCATTTTCAAAAATAACTTTTTCATCAATTGAAAAATCTGGCGAAATTGGATAGACTCTTAATTTACGTTTATCATCTTTTACAGAAATCAATTGAAGCGTTTTCATCACCACTTCGTCGATAATTTCTTGTTTATCAGTCAAAGAAAATTCTTCCAGACGCCACAACCAAAGCCCTTCACCCGCCAAAACTGCCGATTTTCGAGCGGAAGTGGTATTGGCAATCAATAATGGTTTAGGCGTTGTAAGCGAACCAACTCTTTGATAAAGGATAATTTCGCTACCCGCCGTTGGTTTATAATCGCCAAAAGGAGCTAAAATAGGCGGAAGTCGTTCTAATAGGCTTAGTTTATCGCCATCAAGATTAAACAAATTAAAGTTATTATTAAACTTTGCAGTCACTTTATCGGCCTTTCCAGCTTGTGCAGCAATAGAAAGCGTTTGTTGCATTCCATTAAAACTTGTGATATTTGTTTGATTTCCGAGTACAAACAATGTAGGTTTTCCTTGTGCCAGTAAACGACTGACTACATTTCCACCCATACCATAAATATCGGGTAATTGGTGCAAAATCAACACATCGAACGGCTGAGAACCAATTTGGTTTAAATCATCACTCTGAACAATTTTGATGGTTAATTCATACAAATCATTCTTTTCGATAATACTTTTCAATGCTTTTACATCAGGATGCGGTGCAAGTGCTACGAGCAGAACTTTCTCTTTGCCATCAACAATATCAATATAAGCATCTTTTGCGTTATTTTTAGTCGAAAACTCTGCGTTTAGTGGAGCGACTTCGACCGTAAACCGTTGCATCCCTTTTTGCTGAGCAGTTACATAAAAGGTAATTTGTTTCAAATCATCTTGCTTATCGAAGCTAACTACTTGTTTCTCAATAATATTTCCTGCTTGTTTCAATAAAACTGTGGTTGATTTCCCCTGAAAACCATAACTCGAAATCTCGGCTTGAATCGGAAATTTATTACTCAAATAAGCAATTCGATTGGCGTAAATGGCATTAAGTTTAACATCTCGCTTTTGGGTTGTATCACCCAAACCAACGGCGTGAACATTGAAATTATATTTTCCGTAAGTTGGAGAAATACCTTCGTTAGCAATTCCGTCAGAAACCAAAATTACATCAGTGAGATTTCTGCCTTCATAACTCGACTTGATATTTGCCAGCATTTGCGATAAATCTGACCTCTTTTTTGTAAATTTAATATCGCTAATATTCTGATTATCAGCTTCTTCGTCCAAACTTTGAATCTCAACACTCGCACCTTTTGCTTCGATAGACTCTTTTAGCTGTTGTAGATTTTTCTTCAATGCCTCTAATTTGGTTTGTCCGCTATGCGTCATTGACGATGAATTATCAACGGCTAATACAACAGTTGGTTTCTCAAT
>JBKBSS010000271.1:0-4327 GCA_046291385.1 Emticicia sp.
ATGCGTTTCGATGACCGTGTGACGGGCGATTCTACCAAATTTGCTCCACAAGCTCGCATTATTCACATCGAAATTGACCCTTCGGAAGTTGATAAAATCAAAAAAGCCGAAGCTCCAGTAATCGGAGATGCCAAAGAAGCCTTAAAAATGCTCATGCCTTTGGTAAAAAAAGGAGATTTTACTGGCTGGAAAAATGAATTCAGAAAACTTGATGTAAAAGAATACGATAAAGTGACACTCCGTGATTTAAGCCAAGAAGGAAAAATCAAAATGGCGGAGGTTGTGGCTTTACTTTCGGATAAAACTAATGGCGAGGCTTGCATTGTGGTTGACGTAGGTCAGCACCAAATGGTTACGGCTCGTTATTATCAATTCAAAAAAGCCAATTCATTCATCGCTTCGGGCGGACTTGGTACAATGGGCTTTGCGATTCCAGCATCTTTTGGTGCGAAAGTTGGAGCTCCAGACCGTGAAGTTGTCGGAATCATCGGCGATGGTTGTTTCCAAATGACCATTCAAGAACTCGGCACAATCGCCCAAAGTGGCTTGGCTGTAAAGATGATTATTTTGAATAATAATTTCTTAGGAATGGTGCGTCAATGGCAGCAATTATTTTTTGATAATCGCTACTCTTTCGTAGAGCTTCAAAACCCTGATTTTATTACAATTGCTCGTGGTTTCGGTATTGACGGACACACTTGTTCGGAAAGAGAAAACCTAAGCGACTCATTGGACAAAATGCTGGATTCTAAGAAAGCGTACTTACTCGAAGTTATCGTAGAAAAAGAAGAAAATGTATTCCCAATGGTTCCTGCGGGAACGAGCGTGAGCGAGATTAGACTGGAGTAAGACCACCCCTCCGCCCCTAAAGGGGAACTAAAAAGGGGAAAATATATCAAAATAATTAAAAAATTTATTCCCCTTTGGGGACGGTCCGACGATTCGGCTGGGGGCATGACAACATACACTATTTGCGTATTTACCGAAAATAGCATCGGATTACTCAACAAAATCACAATCATATTTACCCGACGAAGAATCAATATTGAGTCTCTGACGGTTTCAGAAACTGAACGTAAAGGAATCTCTCGTTTCACTATCGTTATCAAACACGAAAAACGTGAGGAAGTAGAAAAACTCGTACGTCAGATTCGTAAAATCATCGAAGTTTTAGCTGTTTTCGGTTATCTCAACGAAGATATTGTTTATAACGAAATCGCTCTTTTCAAGATTTCTACTCCATTAAATGGTAAATCTGTTGATGTCGAAACTATCAATAAACTTTACAAAGCGTGGGTAGTTTATTGGGGGCTTGATTATGTTGTTATCGAAAAAACTGGTACAGAAACTGAAATTTTTGATTTCTTCAAATACATTAAACCTCACGGAATCATCGAGTTTGTTCGCTCTGGAAGAATAGCAGTAGGAAAAACGCCTCAAGGATTAATAGAATATTTACCAGAAGAAATCACCGAATGGGAGTATTATTTGTAAATTTGTCGATTAAAAAGCATAAAAAATAAATTTTAGTTGTAGCATTCAATAAAACAAATTCAATAAAAATGGCAAAATTAAATTTCGGCGGTGTTGATGAAGAAGTAGTAACCCGTGAAGAATACCCTCTCGAAAAATCAAGAGAATTTTTGAAAAAACAAACCATTGCAGTAATCGGCTACGGTGTACAAGGCCCAGGTCAGGCAATGAACATGCGTGACAATGGTTTCAACGTAATCGTTGGACAACGCCCTGGCAAAACTTACGACAAGGCTGTGGCTGATGGTTGGGTTCCAGGAAAAACGCTTTTCGGCATCGAAGACGCATTGAAAAAAGGTACAATCATTTGTTTCCTTTTGTCGGATGCAGCTCAAATCGCTCTTTGGCCAACAGTGAAACAACACCTTAAAAAAGGTAAAACTTTATATTTCTCTCACGGTTTCGGTATCACGTACAGCAAAAAAACTGGCATCAAACCACCTAAGAATGTTGACGTAGTTTTGGTAGCTCCAAAAGGTTCAGGAACTTCACTTCGTCGTTTGTTCGTTGAAGGAAAAGGTCTTAACTCTTCATTTGCAGTATTCCAAGATGCTTCGGGTCACGCTCGTGAAACCGCAATCGCAATGGGTATCGGTGTAGGTTCGGGTTATTTGTTTGAAACCGATTTCTACCGTGAAGTAACATCTGACCTTACAGGTGAGCGTGGAACTTTGATGGGTGCTATCCAAGGTATTTTTGCTGCTCAATACGAAGTATTGCGTGAAAATGGTCACTCTCCATCTGAGGCTTTCAACGAAACTGTTGAAGAATTGACACAATCATTGATGCCATTGGTAGCAGAAAACGGAATGGATTGGATGTATGCCAACTGCTCTACAACTGCTCAACGTGGTGCGTTAGACTGGTGGAAACCTTTCCACGATGCTACAAAACCAGTTTTCAAGAAATTGTATCAAAGTGTAAAATCACAAAAAGAAGCAACTCAATCTATCGTGCGTAACTCTGAGCCAGATTACCGTGAGAAATTGGAAGTTGAATTAGCTGAACTTCGTGAGTCGGAAATGTGGCAAGCAGGTAAAACTGTTCGTAGCTTACGTCCAGAAAGAAACTAATTTTTGTAAGGAAGGCTTCGCTGGGCGACATTCGCTTAAAGCGAAGCCCTCCTTTGGATGATATATTTAAAAAGCACAGGGACAAAATCTCTGTGCTTTTTGTATATTTGAGCGTGTTTTTAAATACACAACAAAACTTCATCAAATGGCATCAACAAACACTAAAACAAAGGCAGATTTTATCTTCCCCGATTTAGATAATATCTATCTCGCCGCCGAACGCCTGCAAGGGGTGGCTGTGCATACTCCTTTGATGCACAATCTGAATCTTTCGGAGCGTTATGAAGCAAATATTTACCTCAAACGTGAAGATTTACAGGTTGTTCGTTCTTACAAAATTAGAGGTGCTTATAACAAAATGGCTACCCTCTCAAAAGAACAACTCGAAAAAGGCGTGGTGTGTGCCAGTGCGGGAAATCACGCACAAGGGCTGGCGTATGCGTGTAGAAAATTGCAGGTAAACGGCACAATCTTTATGCCTACGACAACTCCCGCCCAAAAAATCAAGCAAGTTGGAATGTTTGGAAAAGAATTTGTGAAAATCGAACTCGTGGGAGATACTTATGACGATGCTTATTATGCCGCAAAAAAGTATTGTGAAGAACAAAATGCCACTTTCGTGCATCCATTCGATGATTTACAGGTAATGGAAGGACAAGGAACAGTCGGATTGGAAATTTTTAAAGACTCCAATTTCAAGATTGATTATTTGGTTTTTGCCATCGGTGGCGGTGGTTTGGCTTCGGGAGTTTCGACGGTTTTTAAACAACTTTCGCCTAAAACTAAACTCGTAGCCGTTGAGCCACTCGGCTCGCCAACCATGAAAACTGCTTTAGAAAAAGGCGAAGTAGTTACGCTCGAAGAAATTGATAAATTTGTAGATGGTGCAGCCGTAAAACGTGCAGGCGATTTGACATTTCAGGTTTGTAAACAAAATCTCAATCACGAAATTTTACTGATTCCCGAAGGAAAAGTTTGCTCAACAATTCTTCAACTTTATAACGAAGAAGCCATCGTTGCCGAGCCAGCAGGAGCATTATCAGTTTCGGCTCTCGACTTTATAAAAGATGAAATCAAAGGCAAAAATGTGGTTTGTATCATCGGTGGTGGCAATAATGACATTACTCGAACTGAAGAAATAAAGGAACGTTCGCTACTTTACGAGGGGCTAAAACATTATTTCATTATCCGCTTCCCGCAACGTGCTGGAGCTTTCAAAACTTTCTTGAATGATGTGCTAAGTCCAACCGATAATATTGTATTTTTTGAGTATTCTAAGAAAACTGCCCGTGAACGTGGCCCCGCATTAGTTGGCATTGAATTGAGACAACAATCTGATTTTCAGCCACTTATCAAACGCATGAAAGACAACAATGTTCAGTTTGAATACATCAACGATAAACCCGAAATTTTCGAGTTTTTGATATAGTTTGTTTCCAAAAACGTAATAAAAGAAGGGCTTTCATTATCTTTGTACTATGAAAGCCTTTATTCTGATTCAATGTATCTACTTTTTATAGCATTATTTCTTGTTTTTCTTTGGCAAATTCAGCGGAATACTTCGTATATTTCTGGAAGCCTCAATGATTATCTAATCAAGTTTTTTGTTGGCTTGGTTTCTTGTATTATACCAACAGGCTTTCTTTTGTCTGAACTCAATCAGATTAGTCATGCAGTATCTTGGGGTATAAGCGTAAACGTTTGGGCTTTTTTGTTTTATA